>PUNP01000726.1 GCA_003551785.1 Candidatus Brocadiaceae bacterium
CCGGACGTTCCACGAGATTTCCCTCAGTCGAAAGGCTTTTCCAGATGTCCTCAGGTATCAGTGCCGCATAAACCTGAGAATGTCCGGTTCGACCGGAATTGAAGATTACATACTTATTATCAGCAGTGAGGTAAAGATGTGTGTGGCCGAGCTGGCCCTCACCCCTGAATATGGTTTCTGAATTAAAAATACGTCTGTATTTTTGTCCTGACATCGTGCCAATATAGACGGGAGTTCCGGGTTCGTGATAACCATCGGCTATCCAATAGTTTCCGCAGTATGATGCCGATATATGACCGAAGTAAGTATGATTGCGGCATACTTGATGAGGTTTCGCCTTATCCGGTTCGGCTATCCAGACATTGCCCCAGGTGCTTTCATCCATCATTACAGTAAGAATAACCTTGTTGCTATTGCTCACCCAGCACTGATGCCCGCTGCATCTCAGGGTATTGGGATAGCTGACAGGCAGCCATTGCATATCCGTACTGTAGCCGGAGACGTCAATCAACCCCAGTTTAATATCACGCGGGTCATCGTAATGATAATTGACCTGAAGCATAAGATAATGGTCGCCTATATGCGTATTTTCCAGACAAAACTGTTCGTGGGTAAAAGTGCAATTTTCTTTTTCCAGTAAAATCGAATATTGCCCCGTTTCAAGGTCAAAAAGATGCACCCTGGCTTTTCTCTTTGATTTTACATTTTCCGCAACAGCGTAAAATCTCCCGTCACAAGAAACAGTACCGTGACTTAAAGATAGGTTTTCGGGGGCTTTTAGCTTGTAGCTTTCCTGCTGCGATCTGTTAAAATCCACTTTATAAAGATAAGTATCCTTCCCTTCATTTTTGCGGTAATAGAAAAAATCACTCCAGGCATGCCAGGCGGGTTTTGCTTTCTCAGCAGCCTGCTGCACCTCACCATTTTCAAGATTGACAAGGTAAAGATTAGATGACTGCCTACCCATCACCAAAATTCGCGTTGCTGCGGGGTTGGTGAGTGGCTGTTCACCATAAACATCATGAATATCTTCATCAAAATCAGTTAATTGAAAAACATCAACGTTAGTTTCAGGATCAGTCTCAATATATTTCATCATAATCGGGTTCCATCGCAAATATGTTAGAGTGGGAAATTTGTGAATCTGTTTGTAAATACCAATGGGTCACGTTTACAGTAAGTCATACCCCTTATTTTTATCTGTTCAAGCGCTTCTTCGGCAGTTCCGTGCAGCGTGCAGTTTGAACTCGAAAATATATATGCTGTTTTCGGTTGTAATTATGATATCTTTACGGCCGATGTTGGTGCTGAGCAGCAATGATTTTCCAAACCGGCGCGGACGTGATAGGAAATACAGATTATAATATTTCCTGACCAAATCATGTATTAAGTTTTGTCAACATACACATAATCACCGGCAATAAAGTCGTAAAATTGAAAATGCTGGTCGTCAGGCTTTTCATTTTATGCGGTCAGCCTGGCAAATATTTTAAATGGCGCTTTAATCGGGAAAAACAGGATTTTGAAAAACGTCTTCGAGCCCAGCGTTATAGGAGCCCAATCCAAAAGTATAGGGCTGGCGATAAAGATACTCGAGTATGTCCCGACTGCCACTCCGATGATAAGAGTAAAGGCCAGGCCCTGTAAGGCGACGCCGCCGAATATGTAGAGGATTAACACCACAGTCAGTGTAGTGAACGAGGTCAGTACCGTTCTGCTGAGCGTCTGGTTGATGCTGAGGTCAATGATGTCGGCGCTCAGCATCTTTTTACCCTGCTGAACGGTATTTTCCCTAATACGGTCGAAGACGACGATCGTGTCATTCAGGCTGTAGCCGATGATAGTGAGGAAGGCTGCCAGCATGGGGAGGTTGATTTTTACGTCGCCAAAGATACCTGTCATGTCGGCTAATGCAATGATACCCGCGGTTATCGCCACATCATGCAGCAGGGCAATCACGGCGGCCACTCCGAATTTTACGGCGTGGAACCTGATCCCGACATAGATAACGATGATGATTGATGCGCAGATGATCGCCAGCAGGGCACGCCCCTGCATTTCTCCGGCAACGACCGAACCGATACTCGTCGTCTGGCTGACCGGGCTGGCGTCGGAGAAGGAGGAGACGGCGGCGTTCATCATTGCTTCGGCCCGATCTTCAGGTAAGGACAATTCTATTTGCGTCGTTGAAGCACCTTGAGGCAATTGCGTTACCATGAAACGGCCAGGTTCAATTCCGGCCTCGCGCAGCCTGTGGTCGATAACCTCCTCGTTCACGGCTTCCCCAAATTCCAAAAAGGCGATTTTATAGCCCGGCTGCTGTGAATCTTCAAGAGTTCCGGTGGCCTGGACGCCGCCCGTAACACCCAGACCGGCGAAAATCGCTTCGATATTCTCCCGTACGGTGTCTTCACTCAGTTGCAGAACATATTGGTCGGTCTCATATCCTTGGGAAATTAAAGCTATATTGTCACTTATATTGCGCTGATCGGCGCGCATCAGTACCCTGGCCCGGCTCACCGGATCTTCCAACTCTGAAGATACCGTTTTGTTATCGATATTGACATTCAGGAAATCGGCGGTACCACTGACGATTTTTTCCAGTTCTTCACGGCTGCCGATAACCATGAACTCCTTTGCAATATCATCCTGTTCGGTTACTACCACATCAATATCTATTCCGAGTTCTTGCAGGCCTGATTTTAAAACCCGACGGTCCAGGGGAATACTTGCTGAAACGGAACGCTGGTAGCGGCCCTCTTCGGTTTCCGATATTTCCTCATCGGGTTCAATGTTTGCTTCTATTAACTCGGCACCTAACCGGTCAAAAACCCAGAGAAGGTCCATGACGATTTCATCTAATTCTCTGAACCCGGTGTCTTTGATTTGAATGGCATAATTGGAGATTGAGGGATCACCTGCGGGGACAACCGATTCGATCTCTCCCAGTTCATGTAGATTTTCCTCTTCATCGGCTAAAACGCGTCGCAGTGCAACTTCGTCCACTTCACGTAAAAGACTCAGATTGATGCTGCGTCCGTCACGCCCGACGCTAATGCCGTCTTCATCGATAAGTCCGGCGTCTTTGAGTTTTGATTCTATTCCCGGCACGACGTGCTGCTGTACTCTTTCGGCGCCGACGCCCGGAATCCTGACCCTGAAAGCGGTCGCTTCTCCTCTTTCCGCCCGCACGCCCTGAACATGCGGTGCGGTATAACCACCGTCAATCAGTTTTTCTCTGATAGTATCGACGGGCACCGGTTCAGCAAAATCCAGATGGACTAAGGTCCCGCCCGTAAAATCAACATCCATCATATCTGTTCCCCTCAGTGCGAAGACGGCAAGACCTACGATTAAGACTCCGAGCGAGGTGATGTATCCGGCACGGCGGTATTTTGAATAAGAGAATACCGGCTGCCCAATAAATGCGGCCATTTTGAAGCTTTTCATCCAGCCGCGCGAAATAAGCGTCTCGAAGACCAGTCGCGTTACATATAACGAGGTGAAGAGACTCAGGATGATCCCGACGGAAAGGGTTATAGCAAATCCGCGCACCGGCCCTGTTCCGATCATGTACAGAATAGCCGCGGTCAGCAGCGTCGTGATATTGGCATCCATAATAGTCGAGTAAGCCTTGTCATACCCGTTACGCAGGGCGACATGGATGCTTTTTCCGGCTTTTACCTCCTCGCGTATCCGCTCGAATATCAGCACGTTGGCATCGACGGCCATACCGACGGTCAGCAGGATACCGGCCAGTCCGGGGAGGGTCAGTGCCGCGCCCAAAAGTCCCAGCACGCCGGCTAAGAATATGAGGTTGAGCAGCAGGGCGGCGTCGGCAACCAGTCCGCAGAGCAGGTAATATCCGGCCATGAAGAGTATAACGAGCATCCCGGCCACTAATATCGCACGCAACCCGCGGCGGATGCTGTCCTGACCGAGCTGGGGGCCGACGGTCGTTTCCTGGAGTATGTCCAGGTCCATCGGCAGGCTGCCGGCCTGTAATACAGCAATAAGGCTGTCGACTTCCTCCTGAGTGAAATTACCGGTTATTTGCCCGCGTTCGGAGATAGTTGTTTGGATGACGGGAGCGCTTTGGAGAACACCGTCGAGGACTGCGCCCAGGAGCATGCCCTGATTTCTCGAAGTAATTCTTGCGAACTGTCTTCCACCTTCAGGTGTAAACCGGAATCCGACGGCGGGCTGTCCTCGTTCATCGCGGGTAACGCTCACGCTTTGCAGGTATTCTCCGGTTATTTCCGGCTCACCGGCCCTTATAAGGTAAAACTGGTTTTCGGGGTCGTCATCAACATACATTTTCATGTAGTTGTCTTCGATCCGTCCTTCCTCAGCGGCTTCATATTCACTCTGGTATTCATGGGGGGGCAGTCCGATGCGGAATTCCAGACGGCCCATGCGCGTAATTCTGTCTTTCAAGGCCGCAACTTCCGCCTGAGTAGCTTCAGGTACCTGGATAAGTATGCGGTTTTCCCCTGCGGGCTGAATGACGTATTCCTTAACGTTCTGCGGATCAATCCGGCGGCGCAGGATATCGATTATTCGTCCTACATCGACCTGTACGTCACGGTCTTCGGGCGGTATGAGTTCATAGACCAGTTCGGTGCCGCCGGCTACATCCAGGCCGCGTTTGATACGTCCCTCCACGAATTCGGTGCGTTCCTTGACGACGCTGCCGTCATCTCGCCTCTCAATAACCCGCATGTCCTCAGCGCGTTCACCTAAAGCAAAAGGGAGACGGCGTTCTCTGATTACTTCAGAGTCCACAACGTAGGTTTCGCCGATATTGACTCCCTGTTTACGAGCTTCCTCAGCGGTTTCTGCCGTCTGTTCTACGATTCTTTCTTCTCTTACGGCCACTCTGACTGGAGGGTAGGCGGCGTATAAGGCGAAAAGTAAAAGACCTATAACTAAAATCCATCTTCCTGTGCGCGTAGACATAATGAACAACTCCTTTTTTTTAACTCTTAATTATGATAGTGACTACAATGTTAACTGATTCTTCCGCTGTAAAAACTCCTGCAAAAATCTGTATTTAGTGAACCGTGTTCTACAGGTCGGTGATTTGCATATATGCTGACTTAATTAAATGAGGACACATACCGCTAAAAACGGCATTTGCAGTGGGGGCTGCCTATAATGAAATCTTTAAAAGTTGCAGGAATTACAATATTATATAATAACAACTGCACCTTTAAAGGTCAAATAAACGAACGGAAAGAGTGCTTGTTTTAGGCCGTTTTATTCTGCTGCGTTGGCATTTACGTGTCGGTAAGGAGTAACAAAAGGATAGAGGAACGGCTCAGTTAGACAGTCATCAAATCCACTGGGGCAAGCCCGGTGGTGGTTTTATCATCTCGTGCAGATTTTTTTAATCCATCTTTTAAGTTCTCTGTCGTATCGCCAACCCTTTTTCTCCAATATTCTGGACATATGTTTTGTGCTGTATTTGATCCCGAAAAGATTCTCAAAGACAGAAACCATGCGCTGCAAGGTCCATTTGCCGTCTGTATATCCGAATTCCTTCGAGCTGTATTCCAGAGCATGTTCAAACACAACCCAGCGCGTATTATCGGATTTAGCGGAGCATCCTCTTCGTCCAATATTTTGCAATCCGTCTTCCCCGTTTTCTTTCCACAAAATATGCCACCGATGGGCTGTTTGTCTCGACACCCCGAATCTTCGCGCTACATCCGACTGGCTGTAGTCATACTTGAACATTTTATGTACTGCCGCGGCCATATCTGCTGTTTCCTTTCTGTTCCCATCCATGGGCTACTTACCAGGTATAGTAAATTGCTGCAGATTGATGATCGATAAACGAAATATACCAAAGATATTTTCTGTTGTAAATATTGCGCGACCCCGAAAATCAATCTCTCTGAAACAGAGCACGATGCATATGCTGAGGCCTTCATCGAGGACTTACTCTCTCTCGCGCAGCGACGAAAGTCCCTAAAAATCCTTCGATATGTGTGAAGTGAAACAGTAATGTTAATATTATAGCGTAAGTTTTAAAAAAATAAAAATGTAAATGTCACTATTTATGTCACAAAATGCAAGTTCGAAAGGATGAATCCGTTTATGTTTATTTAACCGCATGTTTAGGTTCTATTTGTTAGTAATATTGATAAATGAATTTTACCGTTAAATTGTGCTTCATATCACTGGCGTGCTAAGTAATTACATATAGATAATATAGCTTAATATTAGTGTTTTGCCACTGTGAGTATAGTTCATTTTATTTGAGCTGATTAATTTTGTACTTGATAGTAATTGCTAAACAGGATTGTCTTTGAAAATGAGTAATGGGGGGATGGACAAGTTTCTTTTTTTGAGTACAATTTATAGTGTTATATTGCAATTAAGAGTTAAGAAATTAAAAAACATTCGATAATTCAGGGGAAAAGTAATGTCTGAGATAAAAAAAACATTTATAGTTTCGGTAATTTTTGTGTTCATTGCAGGCAGTGCCTTTTCAGTCAAAGCGGATGGTATGAGTGATGGAGATGCGGCGCTGCGGGACGGCGATCTCCAATCCGCCATAGCGCATTATGAGGCTGCACGAACGGCAGACCCTGACGATCCGGCGGCCAACCTGATGTATTCACTTACGCGCCTGGCGGACCTTTTTGACAATCCGGGGAATGCCGGTGATATATTGGATGATTGGGGGATTACCTACGAGAGGAACTTATATGATTTTGTCGATCAGCTCAATGCTTATGACCCCGACGACCCTGACTTCGACCCGGATGAGTATGAGTGGCCGTTCTCCGTTCCGGAAACCTTTGAAGACTGGGATTTCGACACCGCACCTTCCGTCAATAATACCATCGACGCCTTCCATTCCACACTTACCGGACGCATTAACGATATTTTTGTATACTGGGACGCCGTTTCCGGCGCTGATGAATCCTGGTCCCATGACCTGTATGCCGATATGCTGCCCGGAGCCGATTCTGAATGGGAAGATTACCTTACGGTTGACGGGTTGGATGGACAGGCCCTGGAAGCCGTTTTAAACCTCGTATCCGTCCCCCTGAATATTATTTCAGCATACGACCTTGACGTTAATTACAGCGATCTGACCCAGGAAGGCTGGATGCCCACCGCCGATTATTTTAAAAGTGATGCCGCCGATTTTCTTACTTTCCGGAATACCGCTGCTTTTGATGATGCTAAGAGCAATCTTATTAAAGCTCTTGAGTTGATAGATGAGGGACTGGATGAAATTATCCACCATGATATTGATAACTGGAACCGTTCCGGCCTGATAGATCTCTTGATCGATGAAGTCAAATATCCGGAACAGTATGGTGATGATGAAGGGGAAGGGGGCGAATTGAACGGAGTGATTGCTGAAGCTGAAATGAATGACAACGGTGAGCCGAGCGAAGATTGGTATCTGCTTGTAGATGACCTTGAGCTGATTCAGGATTTTGTGCTTCTGGCACTCGACTCGCTGCAGTATGAACGACCGGAGGAATTCGAGTTTGACGAGGAGCAGGACCCCGTTATGATTGATCTGTCTAAACTCTTCAGCGATCAGATGTCCCGTGAAGACCTTCCGGAATTTATTGATCTATATGAAAACGGCGAATTTGACGGCGTCAGCTTTGATTTCGACAACATGCCTGAAGACTTTATGACCTTTAACGGCATTCTGCCCGATTGGACCGACAGGACGGTAACGGCAACTTCCACGAGCGGTGGCGTCATTGAACCTGCCGGTGAGGTGAAGGTCACTTACCTCGTTGGCAGAGAGTTCACTCTTATTCCTGATCCGAACTATTATATTGCCGACCTTGTCGTTGACGGCAGGAGCGTCGGCCCCGCCGAGAGCTACTGGCTCGGGAATGTGACTGCCGACGGCCTTATTATCCATGCCGTTTTTGAACCGAAAATCGGCATCTCCTCTATCGAAGAACTGCAGAAAATTGGGAATGACCCCGATTATCCGCTCGACGGCCGCTATTATCTGGAGAATGACATTGATACGTCGGCAACCGCGGACTGGCGGGAGACAAGTGACTATTTCGCCGGACTTGCCGGCTGGAGTTGGCACCATGTATCCATAGCATCCGCGGCCGAAGAGGGGTCTTTGGAAGTCTGGGTTGACGATATACGGCGCGATCCGGCCATGCAGAGCAGTGCATGGACTTACGGGTGGCGTATAGATGAGAACAATGACCTTCGCTTTTACGATGCAGAGGGAAGAACGGTAACACCCGCTGCTCTTTACGGGGTTGACAATAATGTTATGGTTACTGTTTCCTGGGAACTGGCCACCGAACAGTATCCCGTCGGTTTTCTCCCGCTGGGTGAAAACTGGAATGACCCCTTCACCGGCGTGCTGGACGGACGGGGTTACGTTATCTCCAACCTGTACCAGAACAGCCCTTACGTCTCTACACTGGGGCTTTTTGGTTATATCGACCACGGCGGAACGGTGAGAGACCTCGGGCTTGAAGATGTCGATATCAGTGGAGTGACAGAATCAGATTGGGGTGAAGTCGGTGCCCTGGCGGGAGCCATATACTCCGGAGGTTTTGTTGAAAATTGTTATTCTACCGGGCGTATCCAGAGCGGGTCCAGTGCCGGCGGACTGGTCGGTTACAGCGCCGGTAATATACAACATTCATGGTCGGCATGCCAGGTGATCAGCGGCGGGCATCATCTTCATCATGAAGGCGGTGTGGGAGGTCTGTTGGGGATGAACGACGGCCTGGTATGCTGCTCTTATGCACTCGGGAATGTAACAGGTCCGGGATCGTCAGGGGGGCTTGTTGGAACAAATTACGGCGGCGATGTGCGCAATTCTTACGCTCGGGGAAATGTTGAGGCGGTGCGGCGTGTAGAAGGTTACTATCTGGGCGAAGGTTACTATACTGAGCCAGAGATACTGCAGACGGTGTTTTACATCTATCTTTATGACGGTGCTCTTAATCCGGACTCTATGACTGTATATCTTGATGGTATTAAAGTTGTAAAGGAAAATTATCAGCTTGAAGCTGCAGAAGATGGATACATGTGGATTATTACTTTTGATGACGGGCCGGCGGAAAACACGATAATAACCATAGATTATGAAGTGTTCTCCGCAGCCGGCGGCCTTATAGGTTCGGTAATGTACGGTCATGTTGATAAGTCTTACGCCACCGGTACTGTTAACTCTACCGTTCCACCGGACGGTATGGCTTCTATGCAGGTCATCGGCGAGGGAACTGCCAGCTACGGCGGCGGCCTGGTGGGCGAGTTCTGGGGAGGCACAATCACCAACTCGTTCTGGGATACCGAGTCTTCGGGTACAGGCAGAAGTCAGGGAGGTGTCGGAAAAACAACGCAGCAGATGAAGGAGGTGGCGACCTATACCGATATCTCGGGCAGCGGGAACGTCTATACCGATATATACATCGCAAGTGGTCATTCCTACAGCTATTATGATGAGGGCCTCGGACGATGGAGCAGCCGGCAGGAAGATACGTTCGATTTTTTCAGAACGAACCCCGGGACGGAGACGATTTATCTTGATGGCACGGCACTTTCCTCCAGCGATTATTTCATCGACTATGATGCCTTGCTGCTGATCTTTTATTCTGCTCCCGGATCGGGGGTAGTGATCACAGCCGACTTTGAATCGGTGGGCAGTCTGGGATTGCATGAGCCCTGGGACTTTGTCGGTAATCCCCACGATGATCAGGGCATCCTTGATATCTGGGATATAAGCGCTGACAAAAACGACGGCTACCCGTTCCTTGTTGGACCTGTTGACGGTTACCGAATTACACTGTCCGCTGAACCTACGGTTGGCGGCAGCGTTACTGGTGCGGGTTTCTATCAGCCGGATGAAGAAATAACCGTTACCGCTGTTCCTAACCAGAATTTCGAGTTCGTCAACTGGACACAGAACGATGAGGTTGTCTCTGACCAGCAGAACTATACCTTTGTTGTGGATTCCGATCGTCACCTCGTTGCCCATTTCTACAGTGAAGCCAATGTTATTGAATTGATCGCTGAACCTCACAATGGCGGGACGGTTACAGGGGGCGGGGCGTATTATGACGGCGAAACCGTTAGCATTTTAGCAACTCCTGCAACAGGCTTCGAATTTGTCAACTGGACCGAAAACGGTAATGTCGTGAGCACGGACTCTGATTACCAGTTTACCGCTGAATCAGATAGAACTCTTACAGCGAATTTTGAGCGTAAGCAATTCACGATCAGTGCTGCTGCCAATGAAGGCGGTTCTCTCGACCCTGAAGGAGATGTAAATGTCTACTACGGTCAGCGCCTGCGTGTATCCATAACCGCCGATGACGGCTACCGTATTGATTCAGTGTTGGTAGACGGCGCCGATGTTGGTGCTGTTGACAGCTATGTGTTTGACAATATTACGGATAATCATTCTATCGAGGCAAACTTTATTCGTTCCAGCATCATCTCCGCTTCCGCAGGTCCCGGCGGTTCAATCTCACCGTTGGGAGATACTTATGTTGATGAAGGAGAAGACCAAACATATCAAATTACCGCCGATACCGGTTACCGGATACGTGAAGTGAGAGTGGACGGTGTCAGACTTTCTGATGATATAGTAGGTGATACGAATTTTGATTATACTTTCGAAAATGTTTCACACGCTGCCTACAGTATCCATGCAGACTTCGTCAGGGTCTATTCGATCGATGCTTCGGCCGAAACCGGCGGAACGATCAGCCCCCAGGGCATTGTTAAGGTCGATGCCGGAACAGATAAGGAATTTACTATTACTCCGGAACCGGGGTATGAAACCGCTTATGTGCTGGTGGGGGGACGCTCCGTCGGTGCGGTCAGGCGCCATAATTTCCGCAATGTTGCCTCCGATCAGGTAATAAAAGCCGTTTTCGGGCAGGTCTTCAGTGTCACAGCCACCGCGGGCGACGGCGGTACTGTTACACCTTCAGGAGCCAGCAGTGTAGGCGAAGGTGGTTCACTGCAGTTCTCCATCACCGCCGATGCAGGCTATGGAATCAAAAGTATTTCAGTGGATAATGAACCTGAAAATATCGAGGGTATCGTCACAGAAAAAACATATACCCTGGCGAATGTGAATAAAGATCATATTGTGCATGTCGAGTTTGTCGAACTCCATACCATTATCGCGTCAGTGGCAGCGGGCGGCGGTGATATCCAGCCGGGTGGTGAAGTACCCGTCAGAGACGGCTCCGACCAGAGCTTTACTGTTACCGCTGATACGTACTTCAGCATAGATGATGTGCTGGTCGATGGAGAAAGCGTATTTGATAAGGATTTTGATGACACTGATGAATTTGTCTATACATTCACCGATGTTCAAGAGGATCATGTGATCGAAGCGTCATTCACTCAGACAGTGGATGACATTCCGGGTTTAGTTGTTGAGGACGGTGAAGAGCGTATCATCGATGTCGCTGAAACAAATATTGCGGGTGAAGTAAGAGTCAAATCCGGCGGGACACTGACCGTGAGAGGTACGGTAACGCTTACGGCTAATAATAACATCACAGTGGAAGAAGGGGGAGTTCTCATACTGGAGCCGGGTGCTCAGATAAAATTCTCACGTCAGAGAGGGATATACGTCGAAGGTGAATTAAAGGCCGAAGGTACAGCAGCCTCGTCCATCATCTTTACCGGTACCGATGAAACTCCCGGCTGGTGGGGTTCCATATATCTCAGAGGTCAGGGCTCCGCCGTTCTGGATTACTGTGAAGTTTCTTACGCCGGCCATGATAGCTGGTGGCAGCGGTTCGGCGATGCGGCAGTCTACATGAATTCCGGTGGTGAGCTTTCCATCAAAAATACCGTCATTCGCAATACCCAGGGCGACGGCCTCAGAATCAATCCCCAAGCCGGATACAGTTTTGAATCTGAAGCCAATACTTTTGACAATAACAGGCGCGGTGTTCTGATGGAATCCATCGTCTCGTTCTATGATGCCGACTCCACTTTTACTGACAATGATTCCGCCGATGTTTATGTCACCGGTTCCTCAGTCAACAAGGAGGTCGTTTGGATGGTGGGCAATGACTACTCTGTTGAGGTATCCACATCTTTAACGGTAGCAGAAAACGCTTCACTTACAGTTAACCCGGGTACCGTGGTTAAATTCCAGCAACACAGGGGAATTTTTGTTGATGGTGAATTCACGGCGGATTCGGCGGTACTGACCGGAACACAGCAAACTTCGGGATGGTGGGGCGGTATCCATATTCGTAACGACGGCTCTGCTTCCATCCATAATTCAGAAATTTTATATGCGGGCGCAAGTGGATGGTGGAGCGCCAAATTTAATCGCACTGCCGTATATAAAGAAGGCTCCGGCAGTCTTGAAATCACTGATACGACAATCAGCCATTCCAGCAACAGTGCTATGGAAGTCAGAAGCGGATACGATGAATTCGTCTCTTCCAATAATGTTTTCAGCAATAATCACCATGGCATAGTGCTCGGTGTAAATGCTTCGTTTGTTGATTCCGATTCGCAGTTTGTCGACAATACCTCGTATGACTTGCAGGTGTCACACGGCACGATAAGTGAAGACGTTGTCTGGGAAATTGACAGTGCTTATTCAATGTATGTGGCAAGCACCTTAACTATTGCTCGTGGTGCGAAACTTACTGTCCGCCCCGGAACGGTTGTCAAATTCCAGCGCAACGCAGGTATTTTTGTTGATGGGCAGCTTGATGTCGAAGGCACGGAGGAAAGCCCGGTTGTGATGACGGATATACGTGACGACAGTCGTGGTGGGGATGCTAATAAAGACGGTGATGATTCCCACCCGGATGCCGGATGGTGGGGCGGTATTTATATCCGGGGGGCCGGTTCAGCAACACTCGACAACATTCGTGTTTATTATGCCGGAGCAGGCGGAACCTGGAGCGCGCGCTTTGGTAATGCCTCCGTATATAAGGCGGGGGCTGGTACGCTGACGCTCAATAATTCGGTTTTGTCCAACTCCTCCGGTGCGGGGCTCAGTGTCGCAGGCGCAGGCGGGCTTATCTCCTCTGCCGATAATGAGTTCCGAGACAATACTTACGGCGTATGGCTGCAGCCGGAAGGCTCGTTCGAGGATCGTAGCTCCGTTTTCTCCGACAATGCTCAGGCTGATGTATTCGTTCAGGGTGGAACAGTTAATACGGCGGCTGCATGGGGGCTTCACGATGACTATTCCATTTATGTCAGTTCGACCATTACCATTGGAGAAGACGGTGAACTATCCATCTTGCCGGGCACTGTTGTCAAGTTTGCTGAACAGGCAGGTTTCTATGTGGATGGTTCCTTTGACGCCAAAGGTACCGGCGAAGATAGGATTTACTTCACCGACTGGCGCGATGATTCCGTCGGTGGCGATGCCAACAGCGACGGCGATGCTTCCGATCCGGAAGCTGGTTGGTGGGGCGGTATCCATGTGCGGGGCAGCGGTTCGGCCGAACTGCACTGGTGCGACGTCCGGTACGGCGGATTCGACAGCCCCTGGCGTTGGCGCCAGGGATTCGGTGATGCCGGTGTCTATAAAACCGGCACGGGTAACCTGACTATGCTCTATTGTACCGTTTCCGATATAGCCGGCAGTGGGGTGCTTATAATTGACAGCTCGGGCATCCATGAAATCAGGAACTCCCGCTTCCACTCCAGTGACATTGGTGCGTTAGTTATTGATCAGAGTGAACAAATACATTTCATCCTCTGTGAATTCTATGACAATGAAGTTTATGGTGTTCAAAATCAAAATTCCCACGATATCGATGCGCGCCGGCTCTGGTGGGGCGAAGAATCCGGGCCTCATCATCCGGAACTCAATTTCGACGGAACCGGTAACGAAGTGACCGACGGGGTGCTTTTCGATCCCTGGCGCAGCGCTGTTGACGAGATCATCGCACCGAGACGGTCCGGCATACTTATTCAGGGCGATAAACTCGTCTTCCGTGCCGCCAACCTCGCACAGCCGGGTGCGGGGTATCTCTGGGACTTTGATGGTCTCCGTGAGGGGGCAACCCTTCAAAACCCCGGTGAGGTATCTTTCGATACTTTAGGTGATTTTGAGGTGTCTTTGCACGTTGGGCTGGAAGATGCCATGGAATTGGCCGGTAAACGTAATTATGAAGTTATTGAAGATACCGGTAATATAGCTGACCTGGCGCTCATCGCTGATACTATAAGCACGGGCGGTATGGATATCCAGCAAATTACCACGGTTTCTTATACAGTGGAAAACATCGGGGATGGAGCGGCTGACGGTGATAACTGGAACGATGTTATCTACCTCTCGCGTAATCAATATCCCGAGGAAGGTGATCTTGTGCTTGGATATTCGAAAATTTCTCAAACCGTAGCGGCCGGTGGTTCTTATACCGGTGAAATAATATTAACTATTCCGAATTACGTCCATGATGGAGATTATTACCTGATCCTTTCTGTCGATGACGGTTGGGATATACTGGATAAAGTAAGGATGAACAACGTCTATGCCTGGCCGCTTGATGCCGATTTCCCGCAGCTGCTGCCTAATGTGGATTTCAACGCACAGCTTACTGAGGGCCGATTCGTTCACTATTACCGCATTGATGCGCAAGCCGGACATAACCCGTATGTGACGGTGAGTTCTGACCTTGAATTTGAAGAATTTGCCCTCTTTGCATCTGAAGGAGAATTGCCGGCACGGAACAATTATGACGTGCGTTCCGAAGGTTTTGATATGCTGCTGCCGGCAGAGAATGATGGAGTCTGGTATGTTATGGTTGCAGGCCATATCACTGGTCCGGGCGGTTCTTACGACATTTCTTTTGATACCCACCAGGTTAAAATAACCGGCAACGCTCCCGTCGAAATCGGCATCGAAGTACCGATTCCGCTCTCCATCTCCGGTGCAGGGTTCACCGAACCCGTGCAGGTCGAACTGATAGATGGTGGGGATGTCTATGAAGCGGACAGAGTTCAGGTGCACTCCTATACCCGTATATATGCGGAATTTGATGCTGACAGGGTGCCTCCCGGTGCCTACACGCTCCGTGTGAGGAGGGGGGACGGTGTTGTTGATGAGGTCGAAAATGCCCTCGATGTCCTGGATTTTGTTTTAGAAGAGATCGACAGCAACCTGAATATTTCAGAAGACACCACTTTCAGTGGCCGGGTGGTGGTTGGTCAGAACGTGCGTATTAATGTCAACCAGGGTGTCGTTCTGAATATTCTACCTGGCACTGAACTGAGGTTCGATTCCGGCGCAAGACTCGAAGTCAGTGGTGAGTTGAATGTGCATGGGACGACAGAATCCCCGGTCAGCATGACTTCTATAAAAGTTGAACCGGAGCCGGGCGACTGGGAAGGTATCAGGGTCAATCGGGACGGGCACCTCAACCTCAGCAATTTTGAGATTCGTTATGCGAGGAACGCTATATGGATAGTGCCGCAGATGCAGAGAAGGGATCTCAATATCCATATCAATCTTATTAACGGAGTGATCCACGACAGCAGTCAGTATGGGCTGCATTGTTACCAGCCCTATGTCGATACGCGGGCCGAAAATGTGGTTTTTGCCAATAACGGATACACGGCGATCTTTATCCGCGCCGATTCCCGCCATGTATTTCGCAATTGCACCATCGTCGGTAATGGGTTTGATGGCTGGGGTTGGTCGGGTGCCGGAATTCATCACGGCGCAAGCAATTTCACTTTCGATAACTGCATTGTTGCCTTTAACAATAACGGTATTCATCACAGCGGTCAGGTTCCGGAGGTCAGAATTCGCAACTCTATATTCTATAATCCGGCTGGAAGCAACTACCAGGGGATACGTGCAGCCCATCAAGGGATTTTAGAATCGTTCAGCAACATGGTGGTGGATCCTGAATTGGCCGGGTTTGTTGATTATGTCGTTGAAGGCGATTTCTCGAAACGACCGAATATCGATGCCTCGCTTGATAGGGGGAACTATGAACTCTCTCCCGCTTCGCCGGCTATTGATTCCGCCTTTGGCACCGTGGCGCCTGCGAAAGATATTCTCGGACGTGCCCGTTTTGACGACGCTGGTGTACCTAATCGTGGCCGTGGGTTCCCCGCCTATGCCGATATTGGTGCTTTTGAAAGACAGGAGCATACAAGCAGCGCCGACCTGCAGATGGATAACGTTACCGCGCCTTCACCTATGTTTGTCAAAGCGGGAGATGAGTTTACGCTCCGATGGACAGTATCTAACCAGGGTGCTGACGTGACAGCGCAAGGGCCTTGGACTGACGGCGTGTATCTTTCTACTGACAGACGTATCAGCCCGGCTGAAGACCAGTTACTCGCTGAAGTCGAGTTCAAGGGTTCGCTTACCACCGGTCAGAGCTATAACGGTTCTATTAAACTTGATGCACCGGATCAAAGCGGCGTCTATTATATCTATGTAATTACCGATATTAATAACGATGTGCCGGAGTCGGCGACCTGGAATAACTCGGCGCTTGCCCGTGGTGTTCTGGCCGTTGATCTGCCGGTCATCGCCGAAGGTAAACCGCCTGTCGAAGGTTCCGCAGCACCCGGACAATGGCATTATTTCAGACTTGAAGCTACTTCAGGCAATACTCTTGTTCTGAACAGAAGCGCTATGGCGAATAGCGGGAATTCAGGGATGTATGTCCGCTTCGGTGCACCGCCTACGCTCAGTAACTATGATTATGCTGTTTCCGGTGCTAACCAGACCGTGCAGAACCTTAATATTTTCTCGCCGAGAGACGGAGATTATTTCGTCGGGCTCTTTATCCATAATTCGACATGGAACAGGTCCAATGATTATGAATTGTCCGTTGCCAGAACCGACCTGAACGTTGAATCGGTCAGTGCTGATGTTGTGGGTAACGCCGGTTCGGCGACCATTCTCATTAAGGGAGATAATTTCAAATCAAACGCTCAAGTCAGAATAGACGGACCCAACGAAACCGAAATCTACGCCTCCGCCGTCTATTATGAGAATCCTGCCAAGCTTTACGCGACTTTCGATCTGGCGGATGCCGAGGCTCCGGCCGGAATCTACAACGTCACCGTAATCAATGATGGTGAAGGACTAGCGACGCTCGAAAATGCCCTGACCGTTGAAGAAGGTGGCGAACCCGGATTCACCGCAACTATTGATACCCCCGGTATGACGCGTCCGGGACGCCCGCTGGATCTCGAGATCACCTATTCGAATCCGGGCCGTATCGATATCCCCAGCCCACTACTTCAGCTTGAAAGCAATGCCGACGACTTGAAATGGCATATCCCTGGTACCGGCAGGGAAGTTACCGGTGCCGTGATTCAACTGCTGGCACTCAGCAGCAGCGGACCCGCTACTATTCTGAGACCCGGGCAGACTGAAAGCATGACTTTGACGGTCACAACCCCCTTCAGAATTGCCAGTATTAATATCAAGCTTGGATACTTTGGTATTATGGACGATGACGGCTCACCCAAGCTTGTGGATTGGGAACAGATAGGCGATTTCATCAGGCCCGAAGGCCTTTCCGACAGCGTGTGGGAATCCTATCTCAGCGACTTTATCGATATGGTTCTTGAAAATTACGGCAATACCTACGCCGAGTACGTTGAGATGCTGCGTGCCGCCGCAAGACGTTCTTATGATGCCGGTACCCGCGCCTATGATGTGGGTAAACTGATTGAAATGGAACTTGACTCCATTCGCGACAGAGGTGCCTCGAGTATCCGCGGTAAACTGCTTGACGCCGATCTGCGCGATCCGCTGAGCGGTACCCGAATAGTGATCCGGCGCGACGGCCATGCCGACCTGCGTTCGACCTTGACTGATTCGGACGGCAAGTTTACTTTCGAAAGACTTCTTGCCGGCGACTATAAATTCTATATCGAAGGCCATAGATTTGCCCAGGGTGATTACCCGCTTGAAGAGGGCGCCGGTGTGAACGTGCCGGTTATAAGCGTGCCTGATAAAGCGATGGTTCATGACCTCAGGCTCTTTGCCCG
>PUNP01000241.1 GCA_003551785.1 Candidatus Brocadiaceae bacterium
ATACCCAATAAAATAAAAAGCCAAAAGAACAAGGGAATTACAAATTAATTCTCATATTCATTCAGGCCCCCCGCTCCAGGATAAATATGGCAATAGAGGCAAAGAAATTAGCTCCGAATGACGGACAGGCGATGAAATTGCGGCTGAAGAAACGCTGCCCGACAATATTTACGTTCTGTTCGGCACAGAAAGTCATGAAGTCTTTGATTGTCAATACGCGCACGTTCGGCGTATCATACCAATTATAAGGCAGCATGGGCGTTACCGGCGCCCGCCCCCCGAAAAGCAGACGCAGGCGGACGGACCAGTGCCCGAAATTGGGGAAGCTGACAATAGCGCGATGCCCGACCCGGAGCATCTCGTGCATAACTTCCAGCGGCTTCAGGGTCTGCTGCAATGTCTGGCTCAAAACGACACAGTCAAATGAATCATCTTTGAACATTTTCATGCCTTCCTGCATGTCACCATGGTATACCGGCACGCCGCGTTCAATGGAGTGCCGAACCGATTCTTCATCGATTTCAATTCCACGACCATCCACCTTCTTTTCTTTTATCAGCTCCATCAAAAGCTTACCATCCCCGCACCCGAGGTCCAGAACCTTTGAGTTTTCCGGTATATGCTGCTCAATATATTCATAATCCAGGCGAATCGGCATTAACCCTCTCCCGAAAAATCTTTCAAACAATTATCCAAAAAATTCCGTATGACGTTTTCTAATGCCTGATTTTCAATTAAAAAAACATCATGCCCATACCCGGATTTGATCTCACAAAAGCTTGCATGAACGGCATTGGCCTGCAATGCTTTGACTATTTCCCTCGATTGATAGGTTGGAAACAGCCAGTCACCGGTAAAAGAAAGCACCAAAAAACGGCTTCGAAGACTGTTAAATGCATCGATCAACGTGCCGTAATCGTTGACTAAATCAAAGTAATCCATAGCCTTGGTAATGTAGAGGTAACTGTTTGCGTCAAAACGCCGGACAAAAGTCCCGCCCTGATGACGCAGGTAGCTTTCGACCTGGAAGTCCGGCGGTCCGAAGTCATATCCGACTGTATCTTTATTCTGGAGTCCCCGTCCGAATTTATCGTGCATTGACTGGTCACTGAGGTATGTTATATGCCCTATCATTCTGGCTACGGCAAGCCCCCGGTGCGGCGGCTCACCGTCGTAATAATCACCGTTATTCCAATGAGGATCGGAATAAATGGCCTGTCTGCCAACTTCATCAAAGGCAATAGCCAGTGCGCTCAGCCGGCTGGAAGTAGCTATCGGCAGGGCGGCAAAAACCATCTCCGGATAATCTATAGTCCACTGAAGCGCCTGCATGCCGCCGAATGAACCGCCTATCACGCAGAGCAGTTTATTAATACCGAGACATTTTACCAGTAATTCACGCTGCACCTTGACCATATCCTGAACAGTTACCATCGGGAAGTCAAGACCAAACGGCTTACCGGTCTCCGGATTAACAGAGGAAGGACCGGTAGTTCCCTTGCAGCCTCCGAGGCAATTGGAACAAATGACAAAATATTTATCCGTATCTATAGGTTTACCCGGCCCCACCATGATATTCCACCAACCAGGCTTGTGGTCTTCGGGATGATGTTTGCCTGCCACGTGCGCATCGCCTGTCAACGCATGGCAGATGAGGATTGCATTGTCTTTTGCATCAGAAAGTTCACCATACGTTTCATAAGCAACATCTATTGGCCCGAGAGAACCACCGCAACGCAAAGGCAGTTCATTGGGCGGCTCCGCAAAACGCCAATATTGTGTTTCTACAATTAATTTTTCTTCTTCTTTCGTCATATAATTACGAAAAAAACAAAATTTTCATTTCCACACGAGCGAATGTCATTAGCCCCTACACAATTTCCCAAATCGTCAGCAAAAAATCAGGAGCGACCAGCACATCGTCCTGATGACAAAATATAAAGGCAATGTTGGCTACTCTGTTATGCGATCGGTCAACCAGCAGCATTCAGAGCGTTAGCAATCTCTTCTTTCAAATCCTCGACATCTTCAATCCCAACGGAAAGTCGGACAAAATCGTCAGTCACACCGGATTGCTTTTTCTCTTCATCGCTGAGCTGCTGATGTGTCGTTCCCGCAGGATGGATCGCGAGTGTTCGAGCATCACCGATATTAGCCAGATGACTGATATTAACTAAATTATCGATGAACGATTTACCAGCTTGAGCACCTCCTTTCACTCCAAAGCCTATCATCGCTCCGAAGCGGTCTAAGTATTTCACTGCTGTTTGATGCGATGGGTGATCCGGCAAACCGGGGTAGTTCACCCAGCTCACCTGCGGCTGCTCTGAAAGGTATTCTGCAAGTTCAAAAGCGTTTTCACAATGCCGGCCCATCCGTAAAGGCAGGGTTTCTATCCCCTGAAGGATCAGAAAAGAATTAAAAGGGCTGATGCAGCCGCCCATGTCTCTGAGCATCCTGACCCGCGCACGCGCAACATAAGCTGCCTCACCGAAATGTTCAGTGAAGCTCAAACCGTGGTAAGCGGGGTCTGGTTGAACAAATTCGGTGAACTTTCCGCTTCCCGCCCAGTCGAACTTCCCGCTATCGACCAGAATCCCACCGATACTGTTGCCGTGTCCCCCTAAATACTTTGTCAGAGAATGCACGACTATATCCGCACCGTGCTCTATAGGACGGCATAAAGCTGGAGTGGCCATCGTGTTATCAACCATCATGGGAATGCCTTCGGCATGAGCAACATCACTAATGGCCTTAATATCCGGCACGGTAAGACGTGGGTTCCCCAGGGTTTCCGTATATAAAAGTTTCGTATTGCCTTTGATTGCACGTTTGAACTCATCAGGCTCATCTGTTTCGATAAAAGTAACATCAATCCCCATTTTTTGGGGGAATGTTTGGCTGAAGAGAGTATAAGTTCCCCCGTATAAGCCGCTTGAAGCGACGATATGGTCGCCGCTACCCAGTAGTGTCAAACACCCGGCGGTTATTGCCGACATCCCGCTGGCGAAAGCTAATGCACCAACACCGCCCTCTAACTTTGCGACTCGTTTTTCCAACACTTCCGTTGTCGGGTTCATAATCCGCGTGTAAATATAACCTTCTTCTTCCAAAGCAAACAAGCGCGCCGCATGCTCGCTGTTTTCAAAAAGATAGGAAGAAGTTTGGTATATGGGAACAGCGCGCGAATGCGTATCCTGATCAGGATCATGCCCACCGAGCAGACAAGCCGTATTAAATCTCATACAGTCACCTCAATTTAGAGTAATTTATAATATTAAACATTATTCGTTGACCTATCAAATGCTCCAGTTTTACCCGAACATTTCACGCGTTTTCAGTAGTGCATCTGTGACAAATGTCAAACGCCGCTGTATTCGTATACTGCAAGTGCAGACTTTTGCCGCAGATGCGCCGCTGAAGACGCGCCCGACGGGGAAAACCGCCGTTTAAAGAACCGTTGTATACACTGTAATTTTAGTATCTTCAAAAAAGGACATTTAACATATTATATTTCAATTTTTCATATTAAATATTGTCGTTGGTTTATGAAATGCAGGTTAAAGCCACTCTTCACCGGTCTGAGCGACAACAACATGCCGATTCCATTCCTTTTTTGTCTCTGGAAAGTCAGACCTGAAATGTACCCCCCTTGACTCTTCGCGCTGACGAGCTACCATAGCAATTAAACGGCCCACTGTCAGCATATTCTGAAGTTGCCAACCGTTCGGCTTTTGGAATTCCTTATCCATCACGTATCGACACCAGAAGGTTATCATTTCCAATGATTCATCCAGATCATTGCCATGGCGCTCGATACCAACACTTCGCCACATCAAGCTTCTGAGCGAGTTCTCCACGTCATCAAGATTGAGGCTTCCATATGCAGGCTCTTGCGGAAGCCCCTGAATTGAATGGAGAGGTGGAGCTTTCTCCATTATACTGCTTTGTCTGGCGGCTTCGGCACCCGCCCGCCGCCCGAAAACAACTCCTTCAAGCAAGGAGTTACTACCCAGCCTGTTGGCGCCATGTACTGCAGTAGAAGCGGCTTCACCACAAGCTAAGAGGTTTTTAATGGAAGTCTGTCCTTTTAAGTCTGATTTAACCCCCCCTATATGATAATGAGCTGCGGGATGAACCGGAATAGGGTCAGTAGATACATCTATTTCAAACTCATCGCACAGCCTGGTGATAGTAGGAAAGCGCTTTTCAAGATACGAACGTTTTCTTGATGTAACGTCGAGGAGCACATGCGTATCCCCGCTTTGTTTTAACTCCTGAACAATTCCCCGACTCACCATATCACGGGGGGCCATTTCAGCATCAGGGTGATATTTATCCATAAACCTGCGCCCATGCCGGTTAACCA
>PUNP01000998.1 GCA_003551785.1 Candidatus Brocadiaceae bacterium
ACAGACTCGACGAGAAGCTGAAAAGTGAAGAGGAGACAGAAGACCGCGATCTTCTGCTGAAGAAATTTTTATTTCAGGCAGTCTATCCTTTCCTGGTCCTGTCGCCCTGCGTCGATCCCGGCGTCAGAGAGGAATTCATTTCTGATCTGGATTTATATACCTGTCTGTCCCCCGGCAGGGGACTGGGCCGGCATTGGACGGAGATGGAGACTGTCGTGAGGAACTCAGAATTCGATCAGGAACTTGAAGAAGAAATAATAAGTATCATTCATGAAAGGGGGGGCTACGGTGCGGATGCCGTTCCGATGATAGCTGAATTCGCCGGAAAATGGGTACCGGAGCTGTTCGGGGGCGGGGCTATTGATTTCGGCGAGGAACTAACCGAAGCAGCCAGGACCGCCCGTATCGAACGATCCGGCGACTGGCCCGTCGGCATCTTTAGATTGACATTGACCGAGTTGTTTTTATTCTACCTGTATTTCGAACGGTATCACCCCCGTCAACTGGAACATTTTTCAGGTCAGCGGGAGCGGATATTGGCCTATGACATGTATGCCCCGCCACAGGAAAATGAAGCTCCCTTGGACCCTGCGGAGGGAGCGAATATACAGGAAGCAAACTCCATCCCCGATTTATGGCGGCAGGGGTTTGATATACTCCCCGGCAGGTTCCACGAGAATGTGGATTTTCAGATGTCGGAAGGCAGAGGTCTGCTGAATGCTTTGTATGATCAAGGGGTGCTGGATCAAATCTCGGAGTATAATGTTGACCGATCTTCTAAAATGAATCTGGTCCGGGGATATCACTGGCTTCGCAAAGCACCGGGGGGACTCCAGGGCTCGTCAGCAGTTCCGGGACAGACAACCGAGGTCTGGCCTGAGGGAAGTTTGCATATCGAGACATCCGACATAAGCAGCCGGGGGGCGGCTGAATTCCGGATAGAGATACTTAATAAGGTATCAGGCGAAGATAGTGTACCGGGGAAAATATCTGTCTCCGCGCAAATTGAAATGAACGAGGATGACCTGAAAGACATGTGGGAACAGGTGCATATAACGGTTCACGGGCAGCCCCGGGGACAGTTTCCGAAAAATCAGGTGCCGGTAATAATAATTAATAAAGGTGAGAATAAGCCCCACAGACTAACTGAAAATGAGATGAAAAAATGTGGGTTTACCGTCAGTAATGCAAAAAAATTCAAGCTCCGGCCATTCTGTGATCTTCTGTTAAAAGTCAGTCCTGCGGAACCTGCAGATCAGAGTCCGCAATATATAGAACACAGATACTCTCCAGAAAGTGACAACCAACAGCGTCGGGGATCCGAGAAAAGCAGAATTAAGAAGCAAATCGAAAACTTACGCCGGGCTCTCTCAAAATATACAGGTTACTCTTCCACAAGCACAGGACAGAGTGGCAATGGGGGTGTACCCATACGCAGCCATCCTGAAGAGAGGGGGGGAGAAATCTTAAAATATCCGATCGATTTCAGGGTTACCATTCGCAATCCCTCTGAAGATTGATCCCCGGAAATCTTCCTCATTAGGCTGTCCCCCCGGCCCGCCAATCCATTTCTTCTGATTCTTCTCACTCAGACATCCCGCAACCCCCATCACCTGAATTCATACCCCCTCCCGGCAGAGCACTCTACTCTTCGAACAGCGTGTTCCTTCACGCTGCCTCCCCGACCTCCGTCGCCTCCGTAGATGAAATTTCCATAAAAAATCTCCACCAACCCCATTTTTTTATCCAGTCCCAATTTTTTTTTTCAACATCTTCTGAACGATCTTGGAAAGCCCCGTGCGGGAAAGGCGGAATAACTTGGAATTCCAACTTAACCATGTTAGAAATCGTTGCAATGGAGGTATTTACGATTAGATTTTTCGTTTTTCGATGCTATATTACTGGAGAAGCCAAAAAAATGGTGTGACCCTTGATCCGTGGCGGGATTAAGGGGGATTATCAAGCCAAACAGAGGAGAAAACAATGGAAAGGAAAATTTGGGACGATACGAATGGGAAATTGCTTACGCCCAAAGAGGCTGCGGAATTTCTCGGGACGACGGTTGCGACTTTGGCCACCTGGAGAAGTACGGGCAAGGTGCAGATCCCGCATATAAAGGTCGGGAGGTCAACAAGGTACGTGTTGAAGGATTTGCAAAAGTTTATCGAGGATCACCGGCAAGGTACTACTGATCAATAAAATGGGAGAGACTGAACATGGGAGAAGTTGAAGTTAAAACACTCGATTCCAAGTACTTAGGAATAAAGGCGGCTTGCCGATATACCGGTTTATCGAGACGTACCCTGGATTACGCAAAAGCGAGCGGCGAGCTGCCTTTTATAAGGAAGGGGCGGAAAATAATTTTCCAGGTCGGCGACCTGAATACTTGGATGGAATCGGATCGAATCGATGTCAGCAGAGCTGTTAAGTATTTGGAAGGGAAAAACATATGACAACAACACAAAACAAAAAAACCGCTCCGGTGGCAGCCGGAGCGGCGGTACACCCGGATGGAGCCGAGCATCACAATGATAATACTATAGCAAGCTTATCGGAAGAAGCAAGCCAAATTATTACGGCTGAGGAACTGGCCGGCCGTTTGGATGCCAAGCGCAACGGCAACGGCTGGATGGCACAGTGCCCGGCGCATGACGATAAAACACCGAGTCTTCATATATCTGAGCGTCAGGACGGTTCAGTCGGGCTACACTGTTATGCTGGCTGCGGGTTTGAATCGGTTATTGCCGCCCTGGGCATTGAATCCCGACAATTGCAGCCGCCGAAAATCGACAGTGGCGATCCGGTGGGCACCCTGGCCAGCATTCGAGGCTGGACACGAAAATCACTTGAACTGCTGGGGGCCAAACCAAGCGATGATGGCCGCGAGGTTCATATTCCCATGCGGGACGCGGAGGGCAAAACCACCGGCACCCGGAGGCGGCGCAGAGATAATCAAAAATTCCCGAACGATGCCAAGGCCATTTGTTTTAAGGGCGATAAAACCGGATTGATGATGACGCAATCCTCGTCCGAGGGCCTGGTTCTAGTTACCGAATCAGAAGCCGACGCTGCGGCTATTCTTACCCACAGCCACGATCGTGCGGTAGTCGCGACACCCGGGGCAAACCCCAACAAATCCTGTCTTGCTTGCCTACAAACAGCCACGAAAGGCAGAGAGGTAATACTGCTGCCCGACCCTGATGCAGCCGGGCAAAAGTGGGCGCGGGACATAGAACACGCATTGAGGGGCAGCAATGTTTTGATAGTTCCGCCGGCCGAAAAAGACACTGACGAGCGGCTGAAATCCGGCGAAAGCTTGGAGGCTATTCTCGCGACAGCCGAGCGGCCCTTCGCTAACGAAGAACGTGAGACGGTCGACCTGGAAGGCAATTGGTTGAGCATAATCCGGGCGGTCGCGAAAATTGTAGGGCCGCGTCACGAGATCTTTTTTCACAGCGGCGAAATAGTCCGGTTGGCTACGGAGACGGAGGTTCCGCACTTTGAGCCGCTGGCACCTGTCCAGGCGTGTTCAGAATTAGAGAGGTTTTGCCGGTTCATTCAGATCGACAAGAAGGGTGATGAGCAGCAGCGTCGCTTAACCGAGAGCACAGCTCGGCCTATTATAAGCGGGCCTGAATTCGCCCGCCTGATGCCGAAGATTAAACGCCTGGCAGACTATCCAATGCCGATAAAAATGGCGGGAAAGCTGCGGCTGTCCACTTCAGGTTATGACACGAAATCCGAGACCTACACTGACCCCGGCGGGCCGACCCCGGAAAAGATGACGCTTGACACGGCATTCGAGTTGATCGAAGAACTTTTAAGCGGCTTCTGCTTCGCGGAGATCGACGGAGACGACGGGGAGCACTATAAGCTTAACGCAATTGCGTATTTGTTGACGTGCCATTGCCGGTTTCTGATCGAGCCGGAGCGGGCACCGATATTTTATGCAGGCGGAAACCGTCCGGGCGTGGGCAAAGACTATCTGCTGGGCCTCGGGCCGCTGCTGACAACCGGCACCCTTCCCGAATTCCACCCGCCCACTAAAGACGTCGAGGAGACCCGGAAGCGGATACTGTCGATCTGTCGGGCCGGACGGCGATTTATGATCATATCAAACGCGCGCGGGCACCTGGCTGATGAAGCCTTGGAGCAGGCTGCCACCTCGCCGCAACACACCGACCGCATATTGGGCCAATCCGAGGAACTGACTTTCCCGAATATGGCCATTTACGCACTAAGCGGAAATCAGCTTTCCTATTCCGAAGACCTCTCCCGACGCATGACCCCGATTGAACTGGAATTTTTTGGCGAGAGCATAGAAGAGCGAAAGTTCAGGCATCCGGATCTTTATGCACAAGTGCTTG
>PUNP01000560.1 GCA_003551785.1 Candidatus Brocadiaceae bacterium
ATACCGGAAAGCGGAAATGCGTATATGAAGGAACCGTTTTTTAGAATGGCCCGCAGGCATTTTTCACGGCTTATTGCAGCCTTGCGGTCTCCCAAAGTCCAGCATGTTTTTTCCCAGTGTGTCATGCTGTATTTTATGTTGTATGCGATGGTCACGTTTGTGCCTATTTACCTGGCACAAAATTACAATATATTTGGACTTTGGGCGGGGCTCATGTTATCGTTAATGGCCATAGCAGGTGCTGTTTTATCGGCGAAAAGTGTAGTTGTCAGGAGATATCTGGGCGCTCGCCATGTTGTTGTTGGGTTTATTTTAACCGGCTTGGCCATGGTGTTTCTTCCTTTTTGGCCCAACACCATTTTGTTGGGAGTGGGCCTTACAATATTCGGTACAGGTTTCGGGATTCTCCAGCCGTCGGTGTATAATCAGGCTTCTAATGCCGGGCCGGTAGAACTGACAGGATCGGTCTTATGCCTGTTCAATACCGTTAAATTTATCGGCATGTCTCTGTCGCCAGTTACCCTGGGATTGGTTCAGCGGAGTATGGGGATAGAAGCTGCTTTTTGGTTTGGTGGAGCCCTTTCGTTAATTTGGGCTTTCGGAGTCATGGATAGGCCGGCCCGATGAATTGGAAGAGGCATATATGTTTGTCCTTTTCCTAAAGTGGGAATTAGATACACCCTCTCCGAAGAACCGGATCGAAGTGGACGTTTCCAAGCGTCCCAGGGTACGCATAGTAATTTTCGGACTCCGATTTTGATAATATTTTCTTTATAGTTTTTATTAGAGCTGTGGGATCAATGCAATATGCTGGTTTGGCCGAAAGACAGCAATGAGAAAATGCCACTATTTCAAGAGCAACCGCGCCCCTGCCGGGGCGAAAACAGAGGCCTTGCCCCGAATGGGGCAAAGTTTAGTAGCCTCGGGTTTCAACCCGAGGTGATGATTCACTGATTTTTTCATTTCATTTGATTATGGAGATTGACTATGAGTAAAAAGGACAGGATAGCCGTTCAGCTTTACAGCGTTCGTGAAGAGATGCAAAAAGACCTGGGTGGTACTCTCAAAGAGCTCGCGGGTACAGGATACAGCCTCGTAGAACCGGCCGGTTTTGCGGGTTTATCGGCTTCTGATTTTGCAAAGGCGTTGAATGACCACGGTATGAGCGTTCCGAGTATGCATTACAGCTTACCTGTCGGAGATGATAAAAATAAGATTATCGACGAAGCCGCTGTTTTAGGGGCTAAATACATTATAACCGGCGGTCCGGCGCTCGGTTGGGAATCGTGGAAAAGCCTTGATGGAATTAAAAAACTGGCCGAAGTTTATAATGAAGCCGCAGCTTTAGCTGCAAAACACGGCATGAAAGTCGGATTCCACAACCATGATAAGGAAATGCATGAAGTTGAAGGGAGGCCGGCTTATGAACACTTCCTTGAACTGGCAGAACCCGAAGTCGTCTGGGAAGTCGATACCTATTGGGTGAAAGTAGGTGGGGTTGATCCCGTTGAAGCCGTGATAAATGCCGGTGAAAGGGTCAAACTGTTGCATATTAAAGATGGCCCGTGCATAAAAACCGAGCCGATGACCGCCGTCGGTGAAGGTGTCATGGATATCCCGCCTATTCTCGACGCCGCCAATGCATCGGAAATATTCTGCGTTGAACTTGACTCCTGCGCTACGGATATGATGGAAGCTGTGCGCCAAAGCTATGCCGCTCTGGCAGAAATGCTGAGCTGAGTGCTGATCGTTTGCACGAATGCCGTCCGACGAAGAGAGGATATGTCTTTTGGGTTATCTCCTTATCTCGTTGTTTTATATGTGCTTAAACATCTCTTTCAGAGAAGTGGGGATGGGGTTGACGATTTCCCTGGTTAGCGCCGGCAAATGGCAGCCGTCGCAACCCTGGTCTTTTATTAATTATCCCCCCCCCCGACCAGGCGGCTTGTCCGGTCTCAGCACGGCGCCCCGAAGCCAGGCAGGCGGCATAATAACCCGGTGGTCTTGCAGATATTTCCGGTTCTTTTTTCGATCCCGATCCCGCTTTCTGGCATTGTCGCATAGTTCACAATCTGAACGGGGTTCACTGACGATTTACCTTACATCAGAGGGGGATACTATGGGGTTGTGTTGGCGCGTCGATGTAAATGGGGTGACCAGTGGGACTTGAACCCACAGCCCCCAGAGCCACAGTCTGGTGCTCTATCCAATTGAGCTATGGTCACCATCAAAACTAATGAGATTTTATCAAATTTTCTCTTCCTTTGCAAATGACTGTATTTTTTCGTTTGACTTACCCTTCATCAAAGCATACAATAGAAAAAATAAGTGTTGTCGTTTTGCTGTGAGTTATTTCTTTATCCCAATATTTCCCTTCCTATGCTAAATAACATTCCAAAATTACTCCGTTGGGTCTTCTTACACAATAACTGCACTATAACGGTTTGCGTTGCTTTCATTATAACTGCAGTTTCTTTGAATAATATGGCTGTCTCCGTCTCGGCCTCGCCACCGGACACTCTTGAGATCTTCCCTGTCGAAGAAGTCGAATCCGGCTTGCAGGGGGTAGGCTATACCGTATTAAAAGGCGGCACACCGGAAAAGTTTGACTTTGAGGTGCTGGGTGTTTTGAGGACATTCCACCCGCAGGGGCACGTTTATTTAGTTGAAATCGACCATCCGGAAATCAATGAGAGCGGGGTTATCGCCGGAATGAGCGGAAGCCCCCTTTATATTGACGGTAAGTTTTTTGGAGCGGTGGCGTATGGCTTTTCCTACGCTCTTAAACCTATTGCCGGGGTGACACCGGCCGGTGAAATGATGATCCCCATGGAAATTGCCCGTGAACGGAGTCAGGAACTGAATGACAATCCTGGCGCCCGTTCATCGGCCCGCGAGTCCCTGTTGCGCGATTCACAGGTCGCCGCCTCCCGTTTTTTTGGGGAACATAGCTGCTCACGTAAACTGCGGTATGAATTAATCGAAGCGTTTTTCAAAGCACCTTATGCCGATATACCCCGTTCAGGAAGGGTTAATCGCAATGATATCGATATGCCCACCCATCTGAAAAACCCGCTCGACGGAGCGAATTTGCGGATGCTGCCGATGCCGCTCTCTTTCACCGGAATCGATGTCGAGAGTTTGGGCGGACTCGCCTCGCTCATGCATTCCGGTGGTTTCCTGCCACTGCAGGCTGCTGCTTCAGGAAATCGAACCGGGGATGGTGCATTTGACGTCGACAGCCTTGAACCGGGTATGCCGATCGGTGTCGTACTGATGAAAGGCGATATTGATATTGCGGGGATGGGGACTTTGACATTTATCGACGGTGACAAGGTGGCCGCGTTCGGGCATCCCATGATCGGAGCGGGCGACACCGACCTCCCGCTGGCTGTTGGGCATGTCGAGACCGTTATGCCCTCCCGCTTTTTATCATTCAAACTCACTTCAAGCCGTGATGTCATCGGGAGCGTAACGCAGGACAGAGCGAGCGCCATAGTCGGTGTTCTGGGGCGTGAGGCGCCTATGTTCCCTGCTGAAGTGCGAATTACCGGCGCCTTTGATGCTGTATATAACTACGAAATCGCCGGCCACTGGCAGTTTGCGCCGACTATGGCGCTGTATGCCGCCGCCCTCTCTGCTATGCGCTGGGACGGAACAATGGAAGAAATGACTGTCCACGCAGTCTCTGAAATTAAATTAGAAGGACGGGATGATCCTATAGTTCAGGAAAATACTTATTCAGGATATGATCCGGTTTTCCCTGCCTTCGACTTAGTCCTTTTTCCCATACAGTCCCTGATGCTCAACCCATTTGAACCGGTTAATGTCGAATCGCTAAACGTCGAATTTAACGTCCAAAAAGGCATGAATACTGCCGTCATCGAGGCCGTTCAACTCGATAAGAATACGGTGCGCCCCGGCGAAGACCTCGACATCTGGGTGACGCTTCGGGAACATCACGGCCAAACCCATGTGGAAAAAATCAGCTTACCTGTCCCCGAGGATGCCGAGCACGAAAAGCCCGTTACTGTCTACATATCCGACGCATCAGCCATAATGGCGTCAACTTTCGATAAAGACCCGGGATTATTCAATCCTAAAAGCCTGGATACTTTGATAGAATCGCTTGAAGTTCTTCCTTCCAACACGCGTTTATATGTGTCCGCCAATTTCGTGAAACAAGGACTCAGATATGCTGAAGAACCGATGCCGGCGCTGCCCGGTTCGATGCGAAATATTCTGCAATATGGCACCCTGAAAGGCAAAACCACCCCCTTAATCGAAGATGTGCAAAACAGCATACAGACTCCCTGGGTAGTAAGGGGCAGAGAACGTGTAGAGGTTAAAATAGAGAA
>PUNP01000524.1 GCA_003551785.1 Candidatus Brocadiaceae bacterium
ACGCTTTCAAGCGTCCTTGGGAGCGCGTAACAATTTCCGGGCTCCGGAGCCCTTGAAAGGGCTCACTACGAACCTGATATTGCCTTTTCGGCAGGCTCCTAGGAGTGTAGCCGAAAAGGTAATAATGGGCAAATCCCGCAACTTTAAGTGCAACCGCGCCCCAACCGGGGCGCATTAATCTTTTCATCATTTATCCCCCTGGTTAAGACCAGGGGCTACCTAACCTCGCCCCGCTGGGGCGAAAACAGAGACCTTGTCCCGAACGGGGCGAAGTACGGTAGCCTCGGGTTTCAACCCGAGGCGATGAGTCACACGTATTTTTGCGCCCTGAAAGGGCGCGGTAGTTCGTTGCGTATTGACTATGGTGCGGCTTTCCGGCCACGCCCCTAGGCACTAGCTCCGTTACTGATCACTCGATTGATGATATCCCATAATAGGGCTTGGATCGAGTTATGGAGCCATCGGCAATAAGCTTTTTAAGTATCGGTTCAAGCTTTTTCACCGGCATTCCGGTGATAGCAGCCAATTCTTCAGCGGTACAGGGGCGGCGCTTGAGGACATTCAGCAGTTTATTTTCTTCTCCCGTCGAGTCGCATGAGGGGCTTTGGGCTGATAACGCCATCTCTGGAGCTTTTGCTATGATTTCTGCTTCATTGTTAATCAAATCGCGAATCTGCATCAGACGAGAAGGACTCAATGGCTGCACCTCCTTTTCCGCCGGTGGGCGTACGGCCGTGTTCAGTTGTACCTTGTCGGGAGCAATAAGTTGAATCATTTCTTTAAATTTAGCACAATGAATATCGGAGTCATTGATACCGGGGATGAGGAAAATTTCCAGCCAAAGTGAGCCGTTGAAATTCTTTCTTAGCTCAATCAATCCATTCAGCATAAGGTTGAAGTCGATAGATGGATGTGGACGGTTTATTCGGCTGAAACTATCATCGTCGCAAGCGTCTAAATTGGGGATGATCACATCGATATTGTGGCACTCCTCACGTACTTCAGGCATCCACATGAGTGATCCGTTGGTTAGCAGACATACAGGGATGTCGTAGTTATTTTTCAGTTTGGTGGCAATGTCACCGAATGCCGTATTCAGCGTGGGTTCCCCAGAACCGCCCAAAGTAATGTAATCGGGCAGTTGTGTAGAATTCAGTTTTTTATCTATTTCCTGGAGTATTAACGCGGCGGGAATATACACCTTTCTTTCGAAAATAGTCGAGTATCCGCTGCCGATCTGACAATAGATGCAATCGTAATTGCACGTTTTCATTGGCAGGATGTCGACACCAAGTGAGCGTCCAAGGCGTCGCGATTTGACAGGGCCGTAAACATAATTTGTCATTGGCTGACTCCTACACATTCTGGGTCGTTCAGAACAAGCACTCGGCATTTTTCTCGACGTAAAAAATTCGTATCCGGGAGGCGCCGGCATCCCCGAAGCATGGCGTCAGTGCGGACGAGACGTCCGAGTTCCCAGGAGATACATGGCTCACAGAGGGAATAAAAGCACAGACAGGAGAATTACGTTAAAAAAAAGCTGCCGGCGGGGACGCCTGAGCTCTTCGGGATATCTTGCGCCGTAAATCAAGCACTCAGTCTTTTTTTGCAGCCGGGCAAGAATCCGAGCAGGATTCTGAAGCGTTTGGGCATGATGATCCGGAACCATTATTTTTTTGAGGTGAACTCCCGGAATTGCTGTTCCGGCTGTCGGTAATATAGAAACCGGAGCCTTTAAATACAAGCCCGGCACCGCCGTGGATTATACGCCTCACCTGACCGCCGCACGTGGTGCATTCAGTTAAAGGGTCATCATTAATACCCTGAAATTTCTCAAAAATATTTTTACAGTCGTCACATTCATATTCGTAAGTAGGCATTTTGTTTACTCCATCTTTCTGATGTTGTAATATCTGTAAAAACGCAGTTTACTGCGCTTAGAAAACAATCAAGTATAAGCGGATGACTACATTGGCAAACATTCAGTCAACCACATTATCTCATCACCATCAGCACCGGGCAAAAGGTGATGCCAGGTAGTTTACTGAAGACTTACTACATTTTACTTTAATGTCATATTTGATGCAAGTTATTCATCACCCTCCGCCGTTCCGGCACGTATAGCTATGGTTTCAGATATGGCGCTGATAAGCAGTGTAGGAAAGATGATAATGGCGAAAGCGGCAGCACGGGGTTGCAGTGCTTCCAGGTAGGGCGTTCCCTGCCATGCAACTTCGGCTCCCATACGCATCCCGAGCGCTATACTGTAAAAAAAACACGGAAGTTCTAATGCCAGCACAAGCAATCCGCATCCCATAGCGATTGCGGGATGAGGATGCCAGGCGTCTTCAGAGGGGGAGGGTGGGACAAGTGGCGATTCGCCGGCATCTTCACCTTTCCAGCTCTGACTGCCCAGCACGATACCTATATTCATACCCGTCCAAATAGCAAAGACCATAGGCAGCAGTTGATGGATTCCACTAGCCATGTAAATGAACATCACCATCGAGTTAAAAAGCCAGATCACGACGGCCATCCTGATCATATTGCCGCTATCGCCCATCAGCCGCCTGACGTTACTCATAACCCAAATGGGCGGGGCAGTGAGGGGAGCGATGCGATATTTGTTCACGGGGATGGATAGGAATAACCCAACAGCCATGAGCAAGGCGGCATCGGTAGCCAAGCGGAAGTGGTCGGCTAAGATTTCCTGGACGAAATAAAGCATTTATTATTGTTGTCGCTTAGCACATTCTACGGTATTCTGAAGCAGCATAGCGGTAGTAACAAGCCCGACACCACCGGGAACCGGTGTTATGGCTGAAGCCACTTCCCTGGCAGAACCGAAGTCTACATCCCCGACGACTTTGCTTTTCTTCTTGCCGTCAACTTCAACTTTAACGCGATTGATGCCGACATCGATGATGACGGAGTCTTCTCTGATCATATCACCATTGACGAGCCCTGCTTTCCCAGCCGCTACTATCAGCACTTCGGCGCGTTGAGTATGGAACGCCAGGTCTTGGGTTGCTATATGGCAGCAGGTGACAGTGGGGGAGTTCATCATGGAGCGCAGCAGCATGACTAAAGCCGGTTTACCGACAATTTCGCTGTGACCAACCACGACGGTTTCTTTACCGCTCATGTCAACATCGAAGTCCTCAAGCATAGCAATGACGGCATGGGCGGTGCAGGGCGCCAGGGACATATCGCCATAAAAAAGGCGGCCTATATTGGCGGGATGAATGCCTTCAACATCCTTTTCTGGTGCGATTTCCAATAGGACAGCGCGCCCGTCCACTCCTTCCGGCAGGGGCATTAATTGCAAAATACCTGTGACTGAATCGTCAGTGTTGAGTTCATGTATATAGCTTTTCAGGGATTCGGTATCATTATTCTCACCGATGATATCCGTGCCGTGCAGTTCGTATTCTATGCCCACTTCTTCACAAGCTTTTTTCTGGCTTTTAGCGTAGAATTTTGCACCCGCGTTATCCGTTGCCAGCACGGATATGAGCTTAGGTTCAGACGGCATGAGATTGACAGTGTTTTTGACATCTTCCTTGATGCGTTCGGCAATAGGTTTACCTTCGATCATTTCGGCTGTCATAATGCATAATCTCCAAAAATTTACGTTGCTTTAATTCCGTTATTCTCCACCTTAAATGCATGTGGAAGTTTACAATTACATTAAACCCTATAATCATTGAAATGTCAAACTGATGGTCGAATAAACCGAATGAATCGGGTGAATATCGGCAAAAATCGAAAATGTGAAGTCCTAATAATCATTGAAATGTCAAACTGATGGTCGAATAAACCGAATGAATCGGGTGAATATCGGCAAACAGCAAAAATGTGAATACCTGTCCACCGGTCAAAATTGACAAAAAGCCTGCAAATAGCATAAAATAGATGCAAAAATTCAATTAAAATCGTAATCATCAGCTGGAGGCACAGACTTATGGAAGAAATGGAATATGACATCACTGAATTGGAATCAGCATACAGCAGCGGTGATATCGAAAAGGTGAAAAATATTTGTCAATCCACTCACCCTGCCAATGTTGCAGAGGCGCTTCAGGGTTTCAAGCCTGAAGAGATTTGGGAAATCATCAGGGAACTGCCTCAAGAAAGTTTAGCTGAAATTTTCTTCCGCTTGCCCGAGGATATTCAGGTCGAAATTGCTGACGCCTTACCGCGTGAAGAATTGGCTTTTTTGGTTACTGCCATGGCACCGGATGACCGGGTGGATTTGCTTAAAGCTCTACCTGAAGAGAAGCGTCATACACTTTTCCCTGTTCTCGCCCATGCTGAAAGAGAGGATATCAGGCGCCTTGCCTCTTTTGCCGAAGGCACTGCAGGGGCGGTTATGACGTCTGATTATGCCATGCTATCGCCGCATCAGACAGCGGGCAATGCTATTGCTAAAGTCCGCCGTGAGGCGCCGGATAAGGAGACAATATATTATTGCTATGTAGTTGGTCCCGCCCGTAAACTATTGGGTTTCCTTTCGCTTAAAGACCTGATACTGGCACCGGCAGATAAGCGGGTGGAAGATTTGATGCAGAAGGATGTTGTTTCGGTGCAAGCCGGTGAGGACCAGGAGGTGGCGGCAAGAAAAATTGCCGAATATGACCTTATCGCTTTGCCGGTTGTTAATGAAACCGGTGCTTTGCTAGGTATAATTACAGAAGATGACGCTATTGATATTATTGAGCAGGAACATACCGAGGACCTGGAAAAGTTTATGGCTATATCAGGTGAACACCAGGCGGGGTCTTACCTGCGCCAGAATGTTCGCCGCCACTTCCTTAACAGGGTGGGTTGGATAGTTGCTCTGGCAATGCTGGGACTGCTTTCCGGTCGAGTAGTTCAAGGTTTTGAGGGCGCATTGGAGCAGCTTGCTATTTTGGCTTTCTTCATGCCGATGGTGGCCGACACCGGTGGGAATATCGGCAGTCAATCGGCAACAGTAATTGTCCAGGCCCTTGCGCTTAAAGAAATAGAACTGAAGGATGGCGCTGTTATCATATTGAAAGAGTTTCGTATATCGTTGCTGTTAGCTGTGGTTTTGGGGGGGCTGGCTTTTTGCAACGTTTTCATTTTATCCAGAATTACCGGGGGGGAATTTGATGTCGCCGGTTTCGGATTGACTAATGTTGCCGTAGCGATTTCTGTGGGCCTTACGCTCCAGGCCATCTCTTCAGCTGTCATAGGGTCGGTCTTACCATTATTGGCAGCATTTTTCAAAAAAGACCCGGCCGTCGTCGCCAGCCCTATGCTTACTACGCTGGTTGACCTGACCGGATTAATAATTTACTTTACTTCTGCGTCCCTGATTCTCGGATTATGAGCACGAGATGTTTGACTTACCAGGGTTTCACTGGTATAGTAAACTATAGTTGTATATTCGCAGTGAACACTTTGTCATCACTATCGGCACAGGGCGTAGTAGTGATAAATCAGCGTAGTTCACTAAATATTTTAATAAGAGTTATCCATTTTCTTCAATTATCGGAGGCGAATTATGTTTGCGAATTTCAAAAAATATTTGTTGGTTGTCATGATAGCATTTTCCCCCGTTATTATTTCAGGTTGTGCGACAGGTGATAGTGTTATATCTCCGGCGTTTTATGATCTTCAGCCTGATCGTATAGCCATAGTCGACGTGACCGGGGATGTCAGAGGTTCTACTGCGAAGAACCAGATATCCAGTTATTTTGCCGCTGAACTTATGAAGAAGGGTTACCGGGTGATCGAGCGCGAAAGGGTCGATAGCGTTTTAAAAGAACAGGATTTTCAGCGTTCGGATGTCACATCAAGTGATGAAGCTGCCGAGCTCGGCGAGGTCCTGAATGTGCCGGCGGTAGCGATGCTGGATGTGACAGTAAGCGGAGAGAAACTTAGTATGACGGGCCGTATTGTTGCGACGGAAACCGGCGAAGTTCTCTGGATAGGTTCAGGACGCGGCGGAACTGGTCAGACATTAGCTACGCTTCTGGGAGCCGGTGCCGGCGTCGCTGCAGGGTCGCAGGTCGGCGGCGGAAGCGGTCGTACGGCCGCGATGATTGGCGGTGGAGTTATCGGTGCTGTGGCGGGCAGTGAACTTGCGCCTCAGGTCGCCAGGATGGTTGAGCGTGCTATACAGCGTATGTCACGAGACCTTCCGGAAAGGTGAGATTTTTCCTTTTTTAACTATTAATTGCTGATCAATCCGAATACCGAATTGGAGCTTAAAGATATGCTATGGAAGCGGCGTCCGCCGTTGAAGGTGAAATTGGCCCGCGGCACTGAGCTTGGCTTTAATGAGCGTCCGCTTATCATGGGGGTGCTGAACGTGACTCCCGATTCTTTTAGCGACGGTGGAAGTTTTAACTGCCATGAAAAGGCTGTTAAACATGGTTTGGAGATGATTAAGCACGGCGCTGATATCATTGATGTCGGCGGGGAAAGCACAAGGCCGGGGAGTATGCCGGTCGATGAAAAAACTGAGATAGAGCGTACCCTTCCCGTGATTAAAGACCTTACGGCAGATTCCGACATTCCCGTCAGTATAGATACTCAGAAATCGAAGGTGGCCGAATCGGCTGTTGAAGCGGGTGCTGTTATCATCAATGATGTCAGCGCTATGCGCACTGATGAGGACATGCCTGATGTGGTTTCATCTACCGGTTCAGGACTGTGTCTTATGCATATGCAGGGCACTCCGGCAAACATGCAGGCGAACCCCCGATATGACGATGTTGTAGCGGATATTAAAGATTGGCTTTCAAGACGAATCGATGTTGCAATGCAAGCAGGGGTCGATAGAGAATCGATCATTGTAGATCCGGGATTCGGTTTCGGGAAAACAGTCGGGCATAATCTCGAGATTTTGCGCCGTCTTAGTGAATTTCATTCTCTCGGCCGGCCGCTCCTCCTGGGAACTTCCCGCAAATCAACTATCGGCGCGGTGTTGAATAAAACAGTGGATGCACGATTATCCGGAAGTTTAGCGACTTATTCTTGCGGGCTTTTGTCCGGAGCACATATTTTAAGAGTTCATGATGTTGAAGAAACACGTGATGTTGTTACGATGACGGAAGCGATATTGAGAGGTGAGTTATGGGATGGTTGACGGAGATTATTGGCCCCTTTATGGGATTTATAGTTGGGCGGGGGGCTATTTTTTTTAAGAGTGGGTTTGAAATCCTTTTGATTTTCCTCTTAGTATATGCCTTCTTACGTTTATTGGAAGGGACGCGCGGCGAGGGAATCCTTAAGGGCTTAAGCGTATTCTTAGGTGCTTTGGCGCTCATAACGATTGTCATTACTCATTGGTTTCCCCTTGAAACAGTCAATTGGGTGCTGACACATATAGCGCCGGTTATTCTCATCCCTTTTTTTATATTATTCCAGCCGGAAATACGACGTGCTTTGATCCGAGTGGGCCAGAATCCGTTATTCAGTATGTTTTTTAAGCCTCATGCGCATTTCACCGATGCATTAGTGGGAGCTATTTTTGATATGGGGCGTGACAAAATCGGCGCTTTGATCGCTATTGAGCGTCAGGTAGGTCTTTCCAGTTATGTTGAAGCGGGTGTAAGGCTTGACTGCGAGGTGACGGCCGAGTTGATCAAGACCGTTTTTTGGCCTGGTACACCGCTCCACGACGGGGCAATAGTCATTCGCCAGCAGCGCGTCGCCGCAGGCGGATGTCTTTTTCCTTTAACCGATAACCCGCATTTTTCGGCTGAAATGGGGACAAGGCATCGCGCAGGTATAGGTATTACGGAAGAATCTGATGCCGTAGCAATAATTGTGAGCGAACAAACGGGAAAAGTCTCCCTGGCAGTTAAGGGGGCGATACAACAGGATTTAGATGAAAAAGCACTGCGACACGCCTTAGAGGATATTGCAGCTGAAACACTAATTAGTGAATAATATTTTATTATGTGGCAAAAAATTAAAAATATAATTATTCCGCACTGGCAGGTAAAGATTTTAGCCATGATCATTGCCGTAGGGGTGTGGTTCTACGCTAACAGCCGCTTAAAAGATGACGTTGTGCTGCGGTTGCCGTTCAATGTGATTTTGCCCGAAAACCATAGCCTGATCTATCAATCCCACAGTTATGTCCAGGTGCGGTTTACAGGTCCACAATACCTGATCAGAAAACGCCAGGAAGAGGCCGGTCAAAATTATTTGAATTTCAACTTGCAACTGGAGCAAGAGGATATTGAAAACGGTTGGACAGAACTCGATATCCAGGCGGAATACCTTAATATTCCTGAAACAGACCTGAGGATGATGAATGTGTTCATTGTTGAACCTTTAGCGGTTAAACTTTTTTCAAGCAGGGTGGGGACTCGCACTTTACCTGTAGAAGCTAATCTGTCCGGGAATCCACCTCCCGGCTACCAGGTGGAAGACGTGGACGTAACACCCTCGGAAGTTTCTGTTACCGGCCCTGATGTCGTTTTGGATAATATTGATGCCGTTTCGACTAACACACTGTCAATCAGTGATTTGAGCCGAAGTGATCGTTTTGATTTGAAGTTGAAGAATGTTAAAGATTTAGTTTTAAATGACGATGTAAAAGTATCACTTCCCTTTGATACCGCTCTTTCCCATGTGACCGTTTATATATCGATTGCTGAAGAAGTAGATAAGCAAGAGATGAAAAATATCCCCATTAAATTTTTATCGCCTATTGGCTTTCCGTATAAAATAGAATTTGAAGAAGCGATGGTTGATGTTGTTTTTAAAGGAAAAACAACGATATTAGAGGAATTGTCGAGCGGTGATATTCAAGCTTACGTGGATTTGACCGGTTTGGAGGATGAGGAGATTTCCACTGGGGCTACCGCACCTTATAAACAGGATGTCGTCGTGACGCTGCGCCCGGGAATTGATCTGGAGATTGATTCTATAACCCCCGACCAGATTACTGTGTTGTTAACTAATGAGTAATTGTCAGGAGAATATCTGATGAGCCTTTTAGGTGTAAATATTGATCATGTTGCTACAATAAGACAGGCAAGGCGAACCTATGAGCCTGACCCCGTTTGGGCTGCCGTAGAAGCTCAGTTGGGCGGAGCGGATTTGATAACCCTTCATCTTCGACAAGACAGACGGCATATTTGTGACCGCGATTTGAATATTTTAAAACAAACCGTGTCGGTTCCGCTGAACTTGGAAATGTCCATGGAGGAGGAAATTGTCCAATTAGCCCTCGAAACGCATCCGGATATGGTGACGATAGTTCCGGAAAAGAGGGAAGAAGTTACGACTGAAGGTGGTCTTGATGTCTGTAAGCAGCCGGAACGCCTCAGGCAAGTGCTGGCGAAATTTCAAGAAAGCGGGATTAATACCAGCTTGTTTGTCGATCCCGAACTGGATCAAATCGATGCCTGCAAGGAAGTAGGTACTCAAATGGTCGAATTACATACCGGAACCTATGCTAACAGCCGTGCGAACATGCGATCAGCCGAGCTGGAAAAGCTGACACGCAGTGCTGCGCATGGGCGTAAATTAGAATTGATTATCAATGCCGGACATGGTTTGACATACTCTAACGTCGCCCCGCTGGTCAGGGCAATAGCACCTAAAGAACTCCATATCGGTCATAGCATCATTTCCCGTTCTGTTTTTTCCGGTATTAAACAAGCTGTAAGTGATATGAAGGATGTCATTCAAAAATCGTTGCTCATCAATATTTAAAAGGGGTTGAATGTGAGTATGGATATTCAGAAGGTTCAAGACGGTGTTCGTATGATATTGGAAGGAGTGGGGGAAAATCCCGAGCGTGCCGGGTTATTGCAAACCCCCCAAAGAGTGGCTGATATGTACAAAGAGGTGTTGAGCGGACATGGTCAATGCCCTGATAAAATAATCAAAGTTTTGAGCGATGAGTCTTATGATGAACTCGTGATGGTGAAGAATATTCCTTTTTACTCGCTTTGTGAACATCACCTGCTGCCGTTTCATGGCAAAGCGCATGTAGCTTATATCCCCGAAGATAATCGAATTACCGGAATCAGTAAATTGTCGCGCGTTGTAGAAGTTTTTGCTCGAAGGTTGCAGGTGCAGGAAAGAATGACTACTCAAATAGCCGATTCTCTCATGTCCACCTTGACCCCCAAAGGAGTAATGGTTGTCGTTGAGGCCGAACATCTCTGCATGACGATGCGGGGCGTGCAAAAACCGGGATCAATCACCGTCACGAGTGTCGTACGGGGGATATTCAGGGAGAAAGCGGCCACCAGGGAAGAAACAATGTCTTTAATCAAAGGGCACTAATTAAGTTCAGGGTTTTTAACTTGAATGAAAATATTAAGAAACTCGCACAATTTATAGAGGTTCCCAGTGCGGAATCCTGGCTCAAAATTATCTGCCAATGGGTAGAGATGTGTTACTGCAATGCAGAAACCGTGGCTTTACGGTTGAAAGATGCACCGCTGGGAAAACGGCTTGACGATATGCTATGGGCATTTGACGATATGAGTTTTTTACCCCACGCTGTAATTGACGAATCATGCTCGTCAGACTCAGCGATTGAACCCATTCTCATCGTTTCCCAAGATGAAAAATTGCCGAATTACGATGTCTTAATTGAAGCCACGGCGAGAGAAACCTGCAAATATTTCAAGAATTACCCTCATATCATCGACTTTGTATATATGTATGATGAACGTCTGAAGCAAGCAAGTCGGCAGCGATATACCGATTACAAAAAGGCCGGCTATCAGATGAAAATGGTTAAAAAATAACCCGAATCCCATAAATAAACGACATAAACCCACCACTGAAAAAGCGTGAAATGTTCGGGATAAGGAGTTTTACCGGGCGAGATGCGCCATTATTGCTGCTATTATTATCGTAATTATGATGAGTATAAGTATCCAAAGGTGACGTATGAAGTCTGTTTCCACCGGAACAGGAGGCGCACTTTTACGATCTTCATCTCCAGTATTTGGGTTTTGCTTTTCTGCCATCATGATCAATTTCAATTTTGGTTAAAGTTATAATATAACATAAGGAGCGGAAACTGAACAAACAAAAGATACTAAAATGCGTTTACCAGGCCATCGATTGGACTGAGCTTTATAATATAGCCCCGGAGTTGGAAAGAGAAAAGGTGGATTTGCTGTTTCAGGAATTGGGGGCGCTTGTTAAAAAGGAAAATAAGAACAAAAGTATGGAGGAAATAATAAATGTTGATAAGCCAAAGCCTCATATTAAAAGTGGTTCTGTAAAATTAGAGGAGGCTATTCTTTACTGTGACGGCGCCTCGCGTGGGAACCCGGGCGCCGCGGGGATAGGTATGGTCATAGAGACTCCAGAAGGTGATGAAGTATTTGCATGGGGAGAATTTATCGGCAATGCAACCAATAATGTTGCTGAATATAAGGCGATGATTCATGGGCTTTACTATGCTCATGAGTTGGGGGTTAAACATATCGAAGTGCGTGCTGACAGCCAGTTGATAGTAAGACAGATTAACGGTATATATAAGGTTAAAAGCTCTAAACTGAAACCGTTATACCATAAAGCATGTGCGAGATTGGATCAATTTGATACGTGGCGCATTAATCATATTGAACGCAGTTTAAATTCTAAAGCGGATAAGTTGGCGAGCGATAACGCCAAGGGAGGAAAATCATGTCACTGATTGAGTGCAAGCTGTCGAAAGTAATTATGAGCGAAAATCACGACCGCCAGGTAATCGTTTTGGATGAGGTTGATGGTACTCGTAAGTTCCCTATCATCATTGGCTTTCTCGAAGTTTTCGCTATCCATCGTTTCGTCAACAATGAGTCGCCGCCACGTCCTCTCACCCATGAATTGATAGGAAGCATTTTTGACGGGCTGGATATTGAACTGCTACGGGTAGTTATCACCGACTTGCGTGATATGACTTTCTATGCTGACCTTGTTTTGCAGCATGGCGAAAATGAAACGCATATCGACAGCCGGCCCAGCGACGCGATAGCGCTTGCTGTGCAGTTTGAAGCCCCCATTTTAGTGGAAGAGGAGGTGCTGCGCATGGCGGCACAGGATTTCGAGTAATGGTTATGTCCTCTAAATTAACGCAATATTATTTTGAAATTATAAGTGGAACGCGAAAGGGAATTGGCGCTTCTTTACTGCGTTGTGGATTATTTCTTGCCGCTTACGGCATTTGGACGCCTATGTCAAAACTCGATAAGTTCGTAAAATCTTCACGGAGCTATCATCCACACTGTCCTGTTATTTGTGTGGGAAACATTACTGCCGGCGGGACCGGCAAAACGCCTATGGTTCGCTGGCTTTATGAATACCTTATCGGGTTAGGTGAGCATCCCGTAGTTTTGACCAATGCCTACCATGCAAAGGAGGGTGAGCTTAATGACGAGTCGGAAATGCTTAGAGCCGAAAAGGACTCTTTCCACGTCTTATCCGGCAAAAACAGATCGAAACTTGCCAGAAAGGTTGATCTGCAAAATATAGCTGATGTGATCATTCTTGATGATGGGTTCCAGCACCTTCGTTTGGAACGCGATCTTGACATCGTACTGATAGACTGCCTTCGCCCCTTCGGTTATGGGCACCCGCTCCCACGCGGTCTGCTCAGAGAATCGATCAAAGCATTACTCAGGGCCAATATAGTCGTTCTTACCCGTGCAGATCAGGTTGACGCCGATAAAAAAAGAAAAATACGGCAGCGTATATTGTCAGTCGCCGACAATATCGTTTTTGCCGAAGCTGTCCACCAACCAGTAAATTTCCGGCAAATTAACCGCTCTGACTGCAATTTGAGCCTTGACATAGTCGACAAAAAAAAAGTGGTTCTATTCAGTGCCATCGGCAATCCGCTCGGGTTCGAAACGACGATTAATTATTTGGGAGCGGATGTCCTGCATCATTTTAAATATCGTGATCATTATAGGTATGATGCCGGTGATTTGGAGCAGATAAGGAGTTTTGCTGACGAAATAGGCGCTGATTACATCATAACTACCGAGAAGGATATCGTTAAAATAGGTCAATGGGCCGGAGAAATACCCTTATACGCTCTAAAGATACAGTTTAATGTCGTTGAGGGGGAAGATGAATTACTGGATGTACTTAGCGATCTTTTTACCGTTACACGTGAAAAGGAAGTCGCGGGTGCTTGAAAGCAGCTTGCTCTTCTTCAAGTCTTTAGGGGCTTGGCCGAAAAGACAATAATGGACAAATGCCGCAACTTCGGGTGCAACCGCGCCTCTGCCCGGGCGCATTTGTCGTGTTATCATATAATCCCCTGGTTGAAACCAGGGGCTACCTAACCTCGCCCCGTTGGGGCGAAAACAGAGGCCTTGCCCCGAATGGGGCAAAGTTTGGTAGCCTCGGGTTTCAACCCGAGGTGATGATTCACACGCGTTTTTGCGCCCTGAAAGAGTGCGGTAGATTGTTCGTATTGACTATGAGGCGCTTTTCGGCCGCGCCCCTAATATGAAATATGCCGTGCACGCGGTGCAGGCCAGGATTTTTTTATACGTTTTACTTTGAAAGAGTGACAGCATAATGTTATACTTACCGCCGTTGGCGTATTTTTTTGAGACAAGACCACACTGAACTCGTGACATGACCACTGGCACAGAGCAAGGTAGTGCTGAGTGCTGTGTTGAGGTTGCTCACTGATATCTGCCAATTTACTAAATTTCTATCTGAAACTCTCCTTACTGAAGATATAACTTCTAATTCATCTTAAAACATGTTTTTACAATTTTTTGTACGCGTGGCCGCTATATTCTGTATGATAGGCTTTGGGGCCCTGGCTAAAAAACTGAAACTTATTGATTCCAGCGCAACAAGCCAGCTTTCGAAGTTGGTTACTTACTTTTTCTACCCTGCGTTAGTCTTCTCATCGCTGGTGAGCAACTTCTCGCTGGAGTCGCTTATTGCCAACTGGGCGCTCCCGGCGGGTTCTATGGTTATTATGCTGACCGGCTATTTTGTTGGATTAATAGCTGTTTTAGTATTTAAATTCCAACAAAAAAAGAAAAAAGAGCAATTTTTGTTTCAAAGCACCATTAACAACTATTCTTTCCTCCCGCTGCCTATAATTCTTATGTTATGGGGCAATGAAGGTGTCGCGCAGTTGATATTTTCAACCCTCGGTTCGGAAATAATACTCTGGACGCTCGGCATTTTTGTTCTGACCGGTAATAAACTTTCATGGGGAAGCCTGAAACATTTGCTGAGTGTGCCTATACTGGCTATTCTGGCCGCTATAATCGTCATTGCTTTGCGGTCGGCAATAGGGGAGGGAAACCTTGTTTTGGAAGTGGGTGTATTTGAACTCGTTTCCCATTCGTTTCTTGACATGCTGGAAGTTTTTGGTGCTGCTACAATACCTTTGGCAATGTTTTTAGCAGGCAGCCGGGTTGCCGACCTGAAGCTTAATCACTTTTTTGAATTCAAACAACTATTACTTATTGCCCTCCGTTTGCTGATCATACCGGCTGTCGCTGTTCTAATGATATATTTATTGCCTTTTTCAGAGGAACTCAGGAAGGTATTGCTTGTCGTTTCCGTGATGCCGTCGGCTATTACAAGTGTGATGCTGAGTGAAGTGTACAATTCTGACACAGATTTTGCCGCTTCATCAGTGCTGACAACACAGGTGGTGTCGATATTAACTATACCCGTCTGGCTGACCATTTTTTTCGGATAAAATGTTAACTGGTGTTTGGGGGATTAGTCAGTATACCTTCAATTTTGAGACGTTCATTTGATTAATTATTACTTTTTGCTATAATTCTATTATCAAGTACGAGTTGCCGTCGAATAAGCATTTGCATTTGGAGGTGAAAACATGTCTGATGAAGGATTTGAGACGTTTGAAGTTTCCCCGACGGAACAGCCGGATACTAAACCGGCTGAGCAACCTGCTGCAAGTAAAACTGAGCAGCAAAGTCAATCTCAACCCCAGTCAAATGATAGGAGTGAAAACGTGGAAAAAGCGAATGGAAAATGTCTGCATGTAACGATCGTTGACCATAACCCGGTCATTGAAGGTACTGATGATAGTTCATATATCGATATGCGTATCCCGCTCGCAATGGTTGAAACCGGCCTTAAATATATCCCAGGGAAAAAACTTGGCGATATCGATCCGGATATGATCGTACAGATGATCCAAATGGGAGCTAGCGGTGAGCTGATTAAAATTAATGAGGAAAAGAAGACTATTTCTATTCGGGTCGAGTAATATCAATTATGCTGCTGCAGAGTTTTCCCAGGGTGTATAAATGAGAAACTATTCTGCAGCAGTTTTTTTTGGCGTGGGAACTCAATTTAAAAACCTTCTTTTGACCGTTAACCTGCATTTCACGCGTTTTCAGCGGCGCATGCAGGGATGCATGTGATACGTATGGAAGTCATCTTGTCTTACTATACTGCTCTTTTTGCGCCTTTTCGGCCATGCCACTGGTGGTTCATTCCACTTGTTTTGCAGAAAGTTATGCGTTTTGTTCTAATTTCAGGGGGTTGATATGGTTCAAATAAAAAAGTATGATGTGATAATAGTAGGGGCTGGCCCTGCCGGTCTGGGGGCGGCGCTTTATTCTGGACGTGCCCTGCTAAAAACTTTAGTGCTGGAAAAGATGGGGCCCGGGGGACAACTGGCCTTAGCATATGATGTCGATAACTATTTGGGTTTTAGCGAAGGTATTACGGGGCCGGATTTGACGGATAAAATGAAGGATCATGCGGAGAAATTCGGTGCCGAAATTAAACTCGAAAATGTTGAAGACCTCCATATCAACGAAACAGGAGACAAAATAGTGAAGGCGGGGGCAAATACCTACCAAGCTCCTGTAGTAGTTATCGCTTCCGGTGCATCCCATCGCAAACTGAATGTCCCCGGCGAGGATGAATTATCAGGTGCCGGTGTCAGTTATTGCGCTACATGTGACGGTGCTTTCTTTCGCGATAAAAAACTTATTATAGTGGGTGGAGGGGATTCGGCTCTTACTGAAGCCCTTTTTTTAACACGGTTTGCATCCCATATCGACTTGATCCATCGTCGCCGGGGATTCAGGGGCCGCCCGATGAATGTTGAAAATGCCAGAGAGCATGAGAAAATATCGTTTATCCTGGACAGCGTAGTGGAAGAAATTATCGGAGATAAAAAAGTCGAAGCCGTGAGAGTAAAAAATGTCAAAAACGATGAGGAAAAGGTTCTCGATTGTGATGGCGTGTTTGTTGCGATCGGGCATGACCCTAATACTCAATATATAAACAATGTCCTGCCTGAATATGCCGGTAAAACCGTGCCGGTTGATATGAATATGGAAACGGATATTAAAGGGCTGTACGCTATTGGTGATGTACGTGTGGGCTCGTATCAGCAAGTGGCTACGGCAGTGGCCGACGGCGTAACCGCCGCTATGCATGCAGAAAAAAAGAGACTTTAATCCGAATTTTATCTAATAATTCGTTTTTAAATTTCTTGGTAATAGAGGTATATGTTTTATGAAGGCGATTAAGACAGGAATTGTAGGAATTGGAAGGGCCGGATGGAAGATGCATTGTAAGGAACTTGAAGGAAGGGAGGGAAAATTTACCGTTGCCGCTGCATGTGATACTATAAAGGAACGGCGCGAGAAAATGAATGAAAAATACGGTTGTGCCGTTTATGAAGATATACATGGTATCGCCTCCGATCCCGAAGTTGAGTTGCTGTCTATCGCCACCCCGTCACCCTATCATGTTGAGCATGCGCGTATAGCCCTTGAAGCCGGCAAACTGGTTTTCCTTGAAAAACCTGTTGCTGTTAACCGTCCGCAGGTTGAAGAACTGGAGTTACTGACGGCAAAGTATGACGGGAATATTTTCTTTCGTCATAACCGCCGTTTTGAGCCGACTTTCCAGCATATCAAAGAAATTTTTGAAGAGGGCATTCTGGGGGATGTCTATGAGATTAAACTCAGGCGTAATAAATACCAGCGCCGCGCAGATTGGCAAACTATCATTGATTGTGGCGGCGGGCAGCTGAATAACTGGGGGCCGCATATCATCGACCATGCATTGCGATTTATTAACTCACCGGTTGTAAGTGTTTGGAGCGATCTCAAAAGAATTGCTGCGCTGGGTGACGCCGAAGACCACCTCAAAATTGTTCTTAAAGGTGAGAATGGGATATGTGTCGACCTTGAGATCAGCGGTGGGGCGGCTATTTCTGAACCAGAATACCTTATATTGGGAACCAGAGGTGCACTTAAGGCGAATCGCGGAAATATCGAATTGAAATACCTCAATCCGGAACAAAAGCTTCAGGATATGGTAGCCGATCCCGGTACACCGCCGATGGAAGGGAGCTTCGGTAATAAGGAAGAACTCGATTGGATCGAAAAAACTATAGAAGTCGCCCCCAAAGCTGGTTGTAAAATGGATGATATTTGGGATCATCTCTATGACACTATCCGGAACAGCGTCCCGTTTCCCATCAGATCCGAAGAAGCTCTTGAAGTGGCAAAACTTACTTGTGAAATTAAAGAAAATACACCCTTTGTGTGAATAAAACTTTTAAAGCTTATTTAACGCTTTACTGGTTTAAAGTGTCATTCTCCTCCAGCTATTCATCTGGTAGAACCGACCCCTAGAAGCGTGGCCGGAAAGGTGCAGGCGGAATGTATGGCAGGCATCTTGCCAGTCCAGGGCGCACGCAGGGATGCGTGCTATACTATGAAAGGCATCTTGTGTTACTATATTTCTCATTTTGGACCTTTCCGGCCGCGCTGCTAGGGGTTTGGCCGAAAAGGCAGCAATGAGAAAATGCCACCATTTCAAGAGCAACCGCGCCCCTGCCGGGGCGCATTTATCTTTTCATCATTTATTACCCCTGGTTAAAACCAGGGGCTACCTAACCTCGCCCCGCTGGGGCGAAAACAG
>PUNP01000645.1 GCA_003551785.1 Candidatus Brocadiaceae bacterium
CCTCAATGAGGTTCTGCATGCAAAACCCGAGAAAACGGACGTAAAAAGAACAAAAAAACACCGCCCGTGCGATTGTGAGAGTAGAAAGCCGGCGACTCGGAGTAGAAACGCAAATTTCCCATTTAATTTTACGACAAAAAAGGGAAATCGCGCTGACTATTTCGAGAATCGCTCAATTTTGGTATAATGAGTATCTCGATTTATTTTCAAAGATTATAGGGGTGAAACCGGCGATTTTTCACCTGCGGTGCCGGTAAAATTGCTGCGGATCAGGTCCCCATCTCTACACATTTTTGACGATAATGCAAATAATTTTCATAACTGACTTCGACGGGCACACCGTGGTCGCAGGGCGGGATATAGCCGCCGTATCTACGCATTTGCGGGATTATGCGTTCAAGCATTTCATCGATCTCTTTTTTTGATGAAGCGAGGATGCGTTTATCGATTCCCCCGCTTATAACCAGTTGCGGGTGTTCATCGCGTGTACGCACAACATCTGAACCGCTGGCGACTTCAAAAGGGCTCATAACATCCATTCCGATTTCATCACGGTATAGAGCTATCACCGGATCGGCATAACCATCGGTATCAACTTGCACGTAAAGGTGTCGATTCTGGTCTATCTGCCGTTTTTTCACGTTTTTGATGAGTTGCTGATAATAGGGGAACAGGAATTCTTTTATCATATCCGGAGATATGAGGGGGCCGTGGTTATAACAGATATCTTCGGCGAAGAAAATCTCATCTAAAGTTACGTATTGCTGGTGTCTTGCAATAACGGTATCGGAAAGTTCAAGCCAACTTTCCATGCAGTCCCGGATGAGTTTCGGGTTGTCATAAAAGGCATAAAGCAGCGTTTCCGGTCCTATAAGGCTGCGCAGGTACATGTAGCCACCGATGAGCCTCTGCACAATCATCAGTCCCTTTCCGGCGGCGTCAAGGGCATCTTTGCCGGCCTGGTCGGCGGCTTCGATGCGTTCATTGTTTAAAGGGTGTAAACGCCATTTGATGTTTTCCATCCATGTTTTCATATCCTTGACCGGGTGGTTTAAATATTCCGGCATGAACCCGTGTCGTCGGCCTTTAAAGCATAAAACATGCCTGCCGGCATGGTCCTGCACAACCTCGGTATCGCCTCGGTCTTCGATAATTTTGGACTCGAATGGGGGGATAAAGGCGGCCTCACACCAGCCGAGCCCGCTCAGTCCGTAAGTCCCGGGCGGATCGAAGTTAAAAAGTTCATTAATATCAGCGTCTTGCGGCATCCCTTCCTTTTTCCATCGCTCTAATGCTTCCTCCCAGATGTAGAATTCACGATGGAATAGCGGTGCTTCCGGAGTGATCGCATACGCATCACGCAGTTTACGGGCCGCCGGCGTCATCCGCTCTCGCGGCAGTAAATCATGAATCCCGTCTTGCAAGTTGTCATTCATTTCACAATTCTCTCCTTAAAATTAAACGGCTCAGGAAATTAAAATAAGTGGCTCGGCAAAAAACTGATTTCTCAAAATCAACAATCCACAGAACCCTTATTCTAACAGGTTGAACTTTAGGTGATCAAGTAGTTTCCGGGTGGACCAGTTATGGTAATGCGTCAATATATATTTTTGATTGCCTTTGTCACCATAAAAATGGAATCTTAAAAACTTATCATCGCCTAATTACCGGCAATAAAAGTTTTTAAGGGATTAACACAATTTGGCTGCACTATTTGCATTTGACAACATTTGCTTTTTAGGGTATAAATATGCTTCATTTATCTTGATTGTCTTGTTTTCCCTAGACTAACACTCATCATATCAAAACCAAAATGCCTGAGAACATTATAAAGGAAGTTCAGAAAATCGAAAGCGAGGCGGAAAGTATTGTTCAGGATGCTGCCGATAAAGCTCAGCAGATAAAAGACTCTGTCGATACGGAATTAGAACAATATAAGGCGGAAAAGCAGGAAGCGCTGGATAATAAAATATCCGATCTTCAAAAACATCTGGACGGTGAATCAGAGCAACAGTTGGAAGAATTGGATGGTAAAGCGCGCAGCAGCATGCACCGGCTCGAATCAGTCGACCAGGAATCCATCAATAAGGCCACCGCCGTCGTTACGGACAGAGTCGCCTCCGTATAACTCTTATTCTTCGATTAATTAATCATGGCTATAGAACGTGTAAAGCATGTAACTTTGCTTGCACCCAAAGGTAAATTGTCCTCACTTACCGATTGGCTGCAAGGGCTTGCTGTTATACATGTCGATGACGCTTCCAGGTTGACAAACTCCGAATCCGATGCAGAGGACGGATATGAGGGATTGGAAAAACCGGCGTTTTCTACTGATGATGTTGATGCTAACATCCGGCATCTGCGCCATATTATCGATGTTTTTGATCATTTTGGCGCTATTGAAAGCTCCTTTGTTGAAATGATGGTTGCTCTGCCCAGCAGGGTTTCTGAAAAGGAGAGAAGCGAAATCGTCCAAAATTTCGATTATAATCCGCTTTACGATGATGTCAGGCGGATCGAAGCGGAGTATAATGAAAAACGTGCCGAGGGCGAACGGGCCAAAGAAGAATATCAGCAGCTCGAGTTCTTCCGGTTGCTTCCCTTCGAACCGGAGGATATTCACTCATTGAAGCATGCCAGCGTATGGATCGGTTCAATGATGCTGGATAAATGGGAAGAGCTTGGAGCATCCGGTGAAATGGAAGAAAAACTGGCTTTGACCGAGCTCAGAAGACAGAAAAGAACTGTCGATATCTGCGCCGTTTCACTCCCGGAGGACGCCGAGGATGCCGGGAAACTGCTCAGGTCGTACGGGTTGCAGGAAATAAGCATTCCGCAGTATGAGGGAAAGAGACCGGAGCGAATGGATGCCGTCCAGGACCAAATTGAGCGCTGCCATGCCGAGGCTGAGCGTTGCAGGGAAGGTGCTGTTGAACTGGCCCAACAGCAAAGAGAAGTTCGGATACTTTTAGGATATTGGGAGGCCGAGCGTGCGAAAATCGATGCCCGCAATTCTACCCTCAGCTCGGGCCGAATATCGATTTTGACGGGCTATATTCGCCAAAAGGACGTCGAGAACTTCCAAGAAATGCTAGACGATAAATTCCCGGAAGTTTCCGCAGTTTACAAAGAACCGACCCCTGAAGACGATGTGCCGGTTGACATTACGAACGCCGAATACCTCAAGCCGTTGAGATTCCTGGTTGATCTTTTCGGGCAACCGGATTATTTCAGCTTCGACCCGACCCCGTATCTGGCCATCAGCTTTTTAATCTTTTTCGGTATGTGTTTCGGCGATGTGGTATACGGTACCGGGTTGGCCGTTATCGGCTATTTACTGGCCAGGAAAGCCAAACCCTATGAGGGACTGCATAAGTTGTGTATGCTTTTTTGCTATGCCGGTATTTTTACGATGGTTATTGGGCTGCTTATGGGGTCCTGGGCGTCCGATCTGCCGGAACTCTTTGGGGAGGAGAACCTTATATACCGGCTCCAGCAATCTTTCGCTGTCGTCAGCCCGATTGAACAGGCGGTTCTGCTGCTGGTTGTCTCTATAGGGATAGGTGTTGTGAATCAGTTTTACGGCATAGCGCTCAAAGCATACGGGTTGATTCGCAAGGGGCTGATACTCGATGCCGTTTACGACGCCGGGCTGTGGTATCTGGTCTTGCCGGGGTTCTTGATCGCCGCCGGTTACCTGTTTTTCCCTATGCCACCGTGGATGCTTAATTTAGGCTTCATACTGATGATAGTGGGGGGCATCGGCCTGGTGCTTACTCAGGGAAGGGATGCGGAGGGGATTCCAGCTAAGTTGGGTGCCGGATTGATCAGTATTTATGGTATTATGGGCAGTTACGGCTGCGTATCGTTTTTAAGTGATATTCTTTCGTATTCCAGGTTAATCGCATTAGGTCTGACAACGACGATTGTCGGACTGGCCGTTAATATTATCGCTGATTTGGTGCGTGAAGAGGTGCCGATGGTCGGGGTAGTGCTGTTTTTCGTCATTTTGATTGTCGGGCATATCTTTAATTTTATGGTCAGTATGCTGGCCGCATTTGTGCATCCGGCCAGACTGATATTCCTGGAATTCTTTAACCGTTTTTATGAGGCCGGTGGGGTAAAATTCAGTCCGTTGAGCCTGAGCACCGATTCCGTGATTGTTGAACCTGATGAATAAGCAATTTTTTGAATGTCTGATTTTGCGCAGTTTTTTACTATAACTGAAACAAGGAGATGACTGAGATGATTGAAGTATTGATTGAATTAGCAGGAGAGGTGGCTAAAAATTCTGAAGGCATGCTGGATTACTTGTTTTTAACTACCGGTATCGGCACCGCCGGC
>PUNP01000787.1 GCA_003551785.1 Candidatus Brocadiaceae bacterium
CATGGACGTAAAGGCGGCGCCGGGAGCCGAATCACTGGGGGACCAGATCGCCCCTTATTTCTTCCGCACTCCGGAATATTTTTGCTCGCATGGTAGCGCGCCTTCGAGCGGCCGGAAATCAGGCGACGCCGTGATTCGCAACGGCAGCATCATCTACTTCGCACATCCCGTCTTCAGTATCTTTGCCAACGAAGGTGCGCCTTGGGCCATGCAGCTCGTCTGGAACGCACTCGACCTGTTGCTGGAGAACCCGGTTATGCGCAAGACGGGTCCGGAAAATCTGGTTGTGACCGTCAACAACCAGGCCGATCAGAACCGCGACGTGCTCCACCTGCTCTACTACAACATGGAGTATATCTGCAGCTCCCGTCAACTGCTCGCCGACATCGTCCCGATCTACAACGTCGAGCTGGATATGCGCATTAACGCAACGCCTCAAGGCGTCAGGCTCGCGCCCTCGGGTGAAACCATTGATTTCACTGTTCATAATGGTCGCATCACGTTCATTGTACCGGAAGTCAACGGATGCCAATTGGTCGAGGTGCAGTACTGATTTGTGTCCAGTGTTGAAGGGGTTAAATTCAACAACACAAGCGTCCCATGGGATGCGAGACAAGGGGACACACATTTGAGCACAACCCGACCAAAAGTCCTAACTGGGGGTACCGAAAAACTCCGAACTCCTGAGCACAAAAAAGCGCATTACCTGTTGGCATCAGGGCGGAATAGGATTACAGTAAAAGAAATTGGAGTCGGCAATCACCGATTTCTTCAAGAAACCGCGTCGACGGCGGCGGGCTATTGGGTGATTGATTAAACGCCGTGAACACTTACAAAAAATCAGGTTTGTGGGGCATGTGAATTTAATGGTGCAGACTCCAATGGGAAATCAGCAATTGCCGGTGTCTTTCGAGATAGAAGCCGACGATCTTGAAGACGCCTTTGATAAATTTGGGGCACATGCTAATCCACAGATCGAGCAGGCTCGCCAGCAGGTTGAAGCAGAGATGCAAAAGCTGCGGAAACAAAGCCCCGGGGACTCCGGTCGTGTGGTTAGGGCCGGCGATATGGATATGAAAAATCAGGGGAATATTATCGTTTTTGACCAGTAAGAATGGCGACGTCAGGGTTTGACATCCCCTGGAAAAGCGCGTAGGATAAGCAATAGTGAGCTTGAGCAGAAATCTGTTAGGGCATATTCAAGTTTAGACTTTTTTCACCAGGAGATGTAACAGTGGCACCAGAGGGAACAGTGAAGTTTTTTGACATGACGCCGCGCAATTTTGCCAGCCAGCCCGCTTGACCCCGCCTATGAGTGAGAAAAAACCCCTTCTGTTTACGTTCCCCGTTTTTTTTGTAGAGATTAACTCAAGTTGTGTTACGTTTTTTCTCTTTTGTTGACATTATCGGTATGGTCTCATATCATCTTCTGTAATCTGTGTCGATAATATCTTTTCTCCACATGCCGATGGAATCAACTACGATATCAATCAGGGCACATCACCTGCTCTGCATACAGGGATTTCAAAAATATGGCTATAGCGATGAGTTCGTTGAAAACATGGAAAATGTGATCGGCTGTCTTTCTGACCCGCAAACAGCCGTAAGAATAATAACCGCCTGTGATGTTCTTTGCTTCAGTTGCCCACACCACTACGACGGCATTTGCACGAAAAGCAACCATTTAAGCAAGGTGGATTATAAGGTGCTGGACGTAACAGGTCTAAAGGAAAATGTCATAATGAAGGCAAAGGAAGCGATTTCACTGGTCAACGCTAAATTTGATTCCATATCGGCTGTAGAAAGCGTATGTAGCGGTTGCGATTGGAAAGAGAAATGTCTGTGGTATCTCGGGGCGAATAAAACAGAGATTGAAAATAGTCATCAACAATATCCGATCATCAGAAAGATTTAGATCAAGTAAGGGAGAAATATATGCTGAATAAATTCTCATTATCAGATCAGGCTGCCATTGTAACCGGAGCAAGCAGGGGAATAGGGCAGGCCATAGCGGTCGGACTTGCCGAGGCCGGTGCGAATATCGCAGGCGTTGCCAGAAGCAGCATGGATGAAACGATCGTTCGTTTATAAGCGGCAAACCTACCTGGCGAGAATATTCTCTCCACTGCGACTGCCAGCCCCTTCAGAATTACGGCACCAAAACCGCCGATGAGCCATATCACTCTAATGCACGTGCAGGACTTGTATTCCGCATGGAAACGCTGCGACGGTATTATACCTTTTGCATCGAAAATCAGCACCGATTGGTGATTTACAGGAGAAATGACGCTGAATGGGTTGAGCTGGCATCAAAGGATGTAGGCACGCAAAAAAACATCGTGCCGGATGAGTTGATCGCTATCGACGGATTAAACGGCAGAATTTTAAACAGAAAGAAGCTCCCCATCATCCCTCGGGAAGACTTGATCCGAACCTACGGCCTCAGTTATGAGACGGCATATGAGGTAGTACATGCGTTTTAGCTGTCCATGCCCCTCCCGGGAATATGCCTTTACCAGCTGCAGGCTGACAATCACCGTGAAAAAATACCCGTGTTCACTCATCCCATAATCAGGCTGGCCTTATATCCCGGAACGGGGATTGGAACAGCCGACAGCCGGTGAAGCTTTTATCAGATTCATTCTAAGCCAGCAACCCCCGAGCTACGCACAACCATTCCTTACTTATTCCATTGGCCATAACAGTTCAGAACCGATTGTGAGTGAAAATGGTAACACCACACTTAAACCGGACTGGGAACCGGACTCATGGAATGAACTGACTTTTTGACGTGGCGGAAGACATCAGGCTCCATCAGGTTCCGGGCGGGAATGACAACTGTATATTTGGAATACAGATAGGACTCAACAGCTGGGGCGGAGGAGTTTCCGCTTTTTTCGACCACCTGCTACTGGAGCCACAAATAAACGGGACGGACGGACTGGAAATGGAAAGGGAGCTTGTCGAATCCCGGCCTCTGGAATTAACACATCATATCGGTGCGGAATTCTCCTATTATGGACAGCACATCAATTGCTTTGACTTAAGCATAACCGGCGCCCAAAAAGGAGATAGACTCCAGTGGGTATTCAACGGGCGCTTTTTACACACTTCAGAGTTAACAGATAAAGTTTATAATGAAAAATTCACATATACTGTCCCGGTTAAAAAAAATACGGGGCTTTGAGGATTCAATTAACACGGCCCAAACTGGCAAACTCTGGATTCAAAGGCATTATTGCCTTGACCAATCCATTGTATTTCACCAATACCTGTTGCCCAACATCTTACAGAAAGATTATAATGGCCGATAATTGAATACGAACGCTGTTGTATTCGGGGCAAAATCAGCGAGAATCTCGCCCTGCACATCGACGACCAACACTTCGGGCAAATGACCGTTGCAGCTAAGGACTATCTTTGGACTGCTATCGACGGTACAAGCGCCGAGGAAGCAGGGCTTTATTCCCCCGGGAAGAGGTTAAAATACAGAGTGTGATTTTCAAAAGCTGCAAAATATGCTTGTAAGATTAAATATAACTGTCTTTTATAGTTAAATTTGCCGTTGGTTTATGAAATATGCGGGTTAGCCGCAACGCGGCATATCAACCATCAAGAAGCGCACGCATCTTCCCCGCAAGCCCCTCGGCATCAAGGCCGAGCGATTGCAGCTGACGGCCGCGCTCGGCGTGTGCAATGAATCTGTCAGGAACGGCGGCGATGCGGGTCTTGTGAGAGGGAATGCCCTGCCGGTTAAGTTCCTCCAGAACAGCTGAGCCAAATCCGCCGGCCGCCGCATGATCTTCGGCTATAACTGCGGCGGAGCAGCTTGAAACCGCCCTTCCTATCAGATCGGCGTCGAGCGGTTTGGCAAACCTGGCGTTTATAACCGATATGGATCCGCCCTCTAGCTCCAGAAGGCGCGCCGCCTCCATCGCCCGCTGCACCGCAGCGCCGTAGGCGATAAAAACCCCTTCGGTGCCTTCCTTCAGTGTATGGGCTTTTCCCGGCTCTAAAACAGACAGCGTTTTGCTCAAGGATGATGGCACAAGCTCGCGGGGATAGCGAATAGCGCTGGGGCCGTCCAGAGAAAGTGCAAGCTCAATCATCGAACGCAGCTCGCCCGCATCAGAGGGCGCCATTAGTGTAAATCCTGGGAAATTGCGGAAGATTGATATGTCATATAGCCCGTGGTGCGTTGCGCCGTCGCCGCCTACCAGTCCGGCGCGATCAACGAAAAACACAACCGGCCAGTTCTGCAAAGCAACATCGTGAAATATCTGATCGTATGCTCTCTGCAGGAACGTCGAATAGATACACACCACGGGACGCAGCCCCGCGGC
>PUNP01000548.1 GCA_003551785.1 Candidatus Brocadiaceae bacterium
ACAATATTAATAACTTTTCCGTCAGCGGCTGATTTTACTTGTGCGCCCGGTTCAGTTTTAATCAAAATTCCCGGCATAGGGAAACTATTGAAAAATTCATTGTAATCACTTGCAATATAACCTTTAAGCGGCCATGCCCAACTGGCCATAGCACTGTCATTGTAACCGACAGGACGTCCGGTTGGCCTCGAATCATATCTAACCTGGTCATTATGCTTATTTTGCTCATGAGCTTCCGGATTTACAGGAACTAATAATACTTGCCCTATGGTAATATTGTTGTCTTCGAGCCGGTTAACGCTCTTGATATCCTGCCAGTCGGTACCGAACTTTCGACCGATAGCAAAGAGTGTATCTCCCGCCCGAACCTGATAGACCATGTAGTTCAACTGTATTTTGTCGATACCGGCTTTTATCTCTTTGATTTCTCCGTTAACTTCACTATCTTCGGGGGGGGAGGACCTGTGGCCGGCCCGGTTAATAGAATGACATCCGTTCAGTAATATCAAAAACAGCGAGATAATGATATAAGCTGAAAAGAGCTTAGAGATAAAAAATACCATAAAAAATTTCCTCAAACAGGTTTTTTGTTTATACATCCAGCCATTTCGCCGAAGAAATTTAATGCTTCTTCGGCGGCATCTTTACCTTTTTCAAAGCTTTCATGCATTCTCCTGACTATAGCGCTCCCGACAATAACACCGTCGGCAATCGCAGCAACTGAGGCGGCCTGTTGAGGATTCGAGATTCCAAACCCCACGGCAACGGGCAGGTCGGTAGCGTTTTTGAGTTCTCCGATTTTGACTTTCAAATCCTGTGGCATACTCTTTCGCTCACCTGTAATGCCTCGAACGGCGATATAGTAAATGAAACCTTCCGCAAACGAGAGTAATTGACGTTTCCTTTCCATAGTAGTGCCCGGAGTAATGAAACTGATCAGGTGGAAGTTGGATTCTTTGCATAGTGGTATGAAGTTCTGCATTTCTTCAGCAGGCAGGTCCGGAATAGTTGCACCGTCAAGGCCGGCTTTCAATGCACGCTCAATGAAACGCTCGAATCCCATTTTATAGACAAGGCTGTAAGAAATCATCGCAACGATAGGGATTTGGGTCTTTGCACGTGCGTGCTCTATAATAGCGAATACATCTTCATTTTTCTGCCTTCTCTCCAAAACCCGCGTGTAAGAAGCCTGGATAGTCGGACCGTCGGCTACGGGATCGGAAAACGGAAAACCAAGTTCAATAATGTCAGCGCCGGCATTTTCAGCATTTTCCAGAATTTTAATGGTACTGTCGCTGTCTGGGTCACCGGCGGTGATGAAAGGGATGAAGGCCTTTCTGTCATTTTCTCGCAGCAACTCAAATTTTTCATCAATTTTATTCACTGCCTTCCTCCTTCAAATCATGCAAAAGCTCATCGACTTCCGCAACATCTTTATCGCCGCGGCCGGACATACACATAATGAGCAACGAGTCTTTATCGAGTTTATCGCCTTCTCTCAGTATATACGCAACGGCATGTGCACTTTCAAGTGCGGGGATGATTCCTTCGGATTTACAGCAGATTTGAAAGGCATCCAGTGCTTCTTTATCGCTGACAGAAGCATAATCCGCTCTTTTCATCACTTTAAGTTTGCTATGTTCCGGGCCGACCCCCGGATAGTCAAGTCCTGCAGCTGCGGAATGGACAGGGCTGGTTTGCCCGTCTTCATCCTGCAGCACGTAGCTTTTAGCGCCATGCAGCACGCCGGGGCTGCCGTAACAGAGCGTTGCAGCATGCTGGCCGGGATTCGGGCCGGAGCCTCCGGCCTCGACGCCCACCATTTTCACACCGTCATCCTGGATAAAGGGCTCAAACAGTCCCATAGCATTACTCCCACCGCCGACACAAGCGACAAGCATGTCGGGTAATCTTCCTTCATTTTTGAGAATTTGTTCGCGCGCTTCGCGGCCTATAACACTTTGGAAAAAAGTGACCATTTGTGGGAAAGGATGCGGTCCCACTACGCTTCCTATTATATAATGGGTGTTTTCATACGAGGCCATCCAATCGCGCATCGCTTCATTGGTTGCATCTTTAAGCGTCTTCGATCCCGTCGATACCGGTACGACATTGGCGCCCAGCAGTTGAATCCTCAGACAGTTCAGTTTCTGCCTCCGGATATCCTCGGTGCCCATATACACATCACATTCCATTCCGAACATAGCTGCGGCGGTAGCCGTGGCGACACCGTGCTGTCCTGCACCGGTTTCGGCAATAATGCGTTTTTTCCCCATCTTAACAGCGAGCAGCACCTGCCCCAGCGTGTTGTTTATTTTATGTGCGCCGGTATGATTTAAATCTTCCCGCTTAAGATAGATTTTGGGCCCGCCGACAAGTGCCGACAGCCTTTCTGCATAATATAAAGGGTTAGGACGTCCCACATATTCACGCAGGTAGTAGTCCAGTTCCTCTTGAAATTTTGGTTCATCGAAGCTTTCACTGAAAGCAGTTTCGAGCTGGCTGAGCGCGGGCATGAGGGTTTCCGGTACGAACTGTCCGCCGAACTCACCATAATACCCATTTTTATTGGCTGATTTCATTTTTAAGTGTTGTATTAAACCTTAAATTTAGCGGATACTTCTTCCGATTAATCATCGTCGTACAACCAGCATTCTACTCCATGTCCTCGCCCTAATTCAAAGTTCAGCGGTATTTGGACGTCGCATTTTCCTTCTATTTTATGTTTGCATCTCGGGTGGTATCTGCATCCTGCGGGCGGGTCGGCAAGGCTTGGCGGTTCGCCGGGCGGGACGCTGCGCATCGCTTTAGCGTTAGCGGCGTCGGGATCAGGTATCGATGCTATCAGCGCCTGAGTATAGGGATGAGCCGGTTCGGAGAGTAAAACTTCCACCCCTGCCTGTTCGATTATACGGCCGGCGTACATGACCAAAATTCTATCCGAAAAATATCGTACGGTAGAGAGATCGTGCGTGACGTAAATAAGCGCCAGGTCATGTGCCTTCTGCATGTAATTCAGCAGTTTAAGTATGCTGATCCGCACCGAAGCATCGAGCATCGATATCGGCTCATCGGCAACAAGCAGATCGGGATTAAGCGCGCAAGCCCTTGCGATGACGATCCTTTGCTGCTGTCCGCCGCTGAGCATATGCGGGAACTTGGGCAATATTTCCTCCGGTGGAGTCAGGTTTAATTCTTCAAGAGCCGCCACAGCAGCATCCAATCTTTTTTGACGGCCTTTTACGCCGTGTATTATCATCGGTTCTTCGATGATACGCCGGATGTTCATAAACGGCGGGAGTGCGCCGTAGGGGTCCTGTTGAATATACCCCATTTTAGCAAGATAACTTTTCTTTTTTCTACCCGAAAAATCGGCGATATTTTCCCCTTTGAAAAAGATGGAACCGGCGACGGGATCGTATAACCGGAGCAGAGTTCGAGCGAGGGTGCTTTTCCCGCATCCACTTTCTCCGACGATAGCGACCGATTCACCTTTTTCGACCTGAAAAGAAACCCCGTCAACGGCTTTGATCCTTCCTACGTGGAAAAAACCCCACTTGCGAAGTTCGAACCAGGTTCTCAAATTTTCTACGGATAATAACATAAATAATAACCAGAACAAGTCGGAACATTTTTTGCACACATCGGCAATTTTCTGTCGATGTACTGGAACTTTGCGCCTACGAAGTTATTTCATAAAAACAGGGCACCATGCCAATTTTTAGTCCTTGTAGAGCCAGCATTTCACGCACCGTCCCTTCTCCGGCTCGAAAGTCGGCGGCTCTTCATCGCATTGAGCATGTTTTGCCGGGCATCTCGGTGCATAACGGCAGCCTGTCGGCAAATCCAGCAGATCGGGTGGAGTGCCGGGGATTGACATCGGCTGTTTTTCCTCGTGCAGCCTCGGCACGCTGTTCATAAGCATCTCTGAATAAGGATGCAAAGGTTTGTCGAAAAAAACATCGGCTGCGGCGGTCTCCACCAGTCTGGCCGCATACATCACCCCTATATCATCGGCTAACTCACTTGATGTCGAAATATCATGCGTAATCAGAATATAGGTTATCCCCAGTTCCCATTTGATTTTTTTCAGTGCATTCATAATATTCGCCTGGGTTATTAAATCCAGGGCCGATGTCGGCTCATCCATTAAGATCAATTCCGGCTTTGCCACCAGCGCCATGGCGATGGCCGCTCGCTGCTTCATCCCTCCGCTGAACTCAAATGGGTAACGTGCCAAAAAACCCTTGGGGATGCCCACTATATTGAAAACTTCCAGCACCCGTTCTACAGCCTCCTTACGCGATTGCACTTTATTATGCACGTAAAGCGGTTCAACAATCTGATCGGCGATTTTCAGCACCGGGTTGAATGAGTTCATCGCGGCCTGCGGGACAAGCGACATTTTCGTCCACCTGACTTGCTTCCTGAACTGCTCATCGGTCAAATCAGTAACGCATTCCCCGTCGAGGCGGACTTCACCGTCGTAGCGGGCAACATTGTTGGGCAGCAGACGGAGCACGGCCCTTGCCAGCGAACTTTTACCGCAGCCTGATTCCCCCAGGATGACTAAAGTGCGATTTTTACGCAATTCAATGTCGAAATCTTCTACGGCCTTAATAACGCCGCGCCGCGTGGAGAAATGCAGGTTCAGCCCTTTCGTTTCCAGAACGGGCAAAGTATTCTCGGCGCTGTTTACTTTAATATCATTCATTTTAATGTTTACGCAAACGCGGATTGAAAATTCTATCCAAGGCAAAGCCGACCATTGCAAAGCCGAAACCGGTCAGCATCAGCAGAAAAGCGGGGATCAGAACCCAATAATAGTGGCCGTGCAGCAAGGCGTCCTGCTGATGCGCATCGTTAAGAACTTTTCCCCATGTGGGCAGCAGCGGATCGCCGAGGCCCAGAATGGCGAGAGTGGCTTCCAGAAAGACGAAAGAAGGGATGAGCACGACGAATTGCGGCACGACCATCGGCAGCACTTTTGGGATCATATAACGAGTCAATATCCTGATATGCCCCGCTCCATAAGCTCTTGCGGCCTCGATATACGGCGACTGCTTAACTTGCAGAAAGATAGCCCGATATGTCTTTATTCCGGCGCTGAAGATGCCTAAAATAATAATTACCGACAGCATAACCCAGATGCTCCTTGAATACAGAGTGCCGATCATGATCATGATCGGCAGCGCCGGTAAAATCATATTCACTTCCGTTATCCGCTGAATAGTGTCATCGATAATGCCGCCGAACCACACGCCTGCAGCGGCTATCAGCATTGTCGTCAACGTGGATCCCACTGCCGCTAAAAACGCAAAAGCGAGCGCTACAGGTGTTCCCCACATCAGAGCTACCGCTATGCTGCGGCGCCTGTGGTCGGTACCGGCGGCGCCATAGAGTTGCCCATAAACCACCAATTCGCCTTCAAAATCGGCTCCTTCTTCAAAAAGCAGCACTTCTGCATGCAGGGAATATTCTCCCTTAACGACTTCAGGCGGTATGGTTTGCGGCTGCGCAAACAGTCCTATATGCGCCCGGTAGCCCCACAGATCATCACGTAATTCACGCATCTGTGAGATACGTATACGCTCATTGCGTCGCAGCGACCTGTCCATAATTTCAATCTCACGCCCGTCGGGTGTATGCCAGTTCAGGGTTGCCCAAGGGCGGGTTTCTTCGTAATCAGAAAGAACAAAAAACGATATTTCCTTGGGGAACGCATCATAATTGAAGTCGAAATTCATCTCGAGAGAAAGTTGAGTCATGCCATTGCCGAGGTCTTCCTCGATTTTTCGCACACCTTCGTCTCCTGAATCAATGGCGAAAGTTTTAGGTAAATTGATCCACGGAAGCCAATTATACCAGACCGGCCGTGCATTGCGTGGGGCTTTATCCCATATCCCCACATCTCCGCGCCACAGCCGTACAGCTTCTTGATACGGGATAGCCACGACACTGCCGACGGCAAGTAAAACGAGTGCCGCGATAAGACATACCCCGAAAATTGCTGATGGATATCGTTTCAATTCGGACAAATTTACCTTAAGCATCGGCAGCATTTTTGTTACCTCCTCCTGCAACGCGCACCCGCGGGTCAAGTAGGGAATAAGCGATATCGAGCAAAAAAACGGTAATAGCGAGCAGGTAGGCATAAATCACCACTGAGCCGATGATAACCGGTGTGTCATATTGGTTTATAGCCCGGAAAAGCAAGCTGCCCAGCCCGGGCCAGTTAAATATAGTCTCCAGCACGATAGCGCCCATCCACATTGAGATCAACATCAAAGCGAAGTTGGTGACGATAGTCGGAAGCGTAGGTCTGAGTATATAGCGCAATTCAATCGAAAAAGACGGCAGCCCTTTGGCCTTGGCCATCTCCACATAATCTTCGCGTGAATAAAGCAGAAAAAATGTTCGCCAGGAATAGATAGCCAGGAAAACAGCACTTAATATGATAGCACTGAGCGGGAGGATCAGGTGCCTCAAAAGACTCAAAAAATAACCGATGCCTTCAGGCGGCGGTGAGGCCGTCATTCCGCCGAAAGGCAGCAGGCCGAGAAAAGCGGCAAAAATCAGCATCAAAAAAATACCGTAGAACCATGATGGAGCCGCAGATGTCGGAGCCAGTGCAACTATCAGACGGTCTAATTTACTGCCGTAGCGGCGCGAGAGGAACAGGGCGGCGGTAATGGCAATAGTGAAGAGAATAAGGTCAGCCACGCCAAAAAGAATGATGGTTGCGGGGATGCGTTCAAGTATTATAGCCCTGACCCTTGCCGATCCCGTATCGCTGCGCAGTGTTTCGGCGCGCCCCAGGTTTAATGTCAGCGCATTGCCCAGAAAAACAAAGCTGCGGATAACAAACGGCCTGTCCAGCCCGAGCCGATCCCGCTCTATTTCCACTAACCGGTCGGTTATTTCTCGCCGCTCATCGGAAGTGAGTTCCTGGTATTCCGGGCTCATCCCAACCATCATCGAGACACTTTCGCGAATCTGCCCCTCCCTGATCTCATCCACCGCACCGCCCATATTCGCTATCAGAATAGTGAGATAAACTCCAATAACGACAGTGATAAACAATACGCCGGCCCTTTTAAGGATGTAAAGGAAAGCTCTGCGCATGTTCTGTATGGAGATGGGAATCTGCGGCATGATGATTCTCGAAAACGGAATTAGCTAATAGCATGTATTTACCGACATTTCATACGTTCTCAGTGGTGAAGCCCCGAGGTTCACTAAGAAATACCCCCTGTTTTAAGCAAGGGTATCAAGAGTATAAATGATAACAGTTTTCAGACATATTTTCAAGCTGTTGCCGGGCTTCTTATCACTGTCGCTTTATGTTCGTGCAGTTGCAGCTTTTCCAGTGGTCGTTATATGCTTACCAGCCATTTTATGATCAATCGGGAATCCCGTCAAAAGTTTTTGCCAAGCTTTTTTTTTAAAAAGCGTGTTAGCTGCCGTCTAAGTATTTTTTCAGGGTATTGGGCGATACATGCAGTTTACGGGCTGTATCCGCCAGATTTCTGCCATTAACTTTATACGCATGTTGGGCATATTCTTGCTGTATTTCTTTGATGTCACGGATATCAGCAGCGGAAATCGGCAACATTGTATTATTGTTTTTCATTGAAATACAGTAACGCTTTTCTTCTTCAATAATTTTTTTGAGCGGCATCGAGAAGGTTTGTGCTCTTTTAAGAACCTTTTGCAGTTGTCTGACATTTCCAGGCCAGGAATAGGATTCAAGCGCTTTCTTGTCTTCTTTTTCCAAACTTTCATTGGGAAGAATCCATGCTGAATTTACCATTAAATGTTTGGCAATGTATGATATATCTTCGGGATGTTCACGGAGTGAAGGCACTCGTACACGCAAGACATCGAGCCTGTGGAAGAGGTCTTCTCGGAATTTCCCGTCTCTTACCATATCCGGCAGGTATCTGTTAGTGGCGGCTATTATGCGCACATCGACTTGGCGGACAGGCCTGTCACAGCCTACAGGGGTAATCCATCCGTCCTCGATGACTCTAAGCAGCTTTCCCTGGACTTTCAGCGGCAGTTCGCCCAGCTCATCCAGAAAAAGCACTCCGCCGTCGGCAGCGACAAAAGCCCCTTCTCTGTCGCTTGAGGCCCCGGTAAAAGCCCCTTTCACATGTCCGAAAAGTGTCGAATTGGCGAGCGCTTCATTTCCCTCGAAAAATGCGCAGTTCACCGTATTTATTGGTTCCATCGTTCTCGGACCGGCTTCGTGAATTAATTTAGCAACATATTCTTTCCCGACACCGGAATCACCGGTAATGACGACATGTTCATCGGCTTGAGCAATAATCTTTACCCTCTCTCGTAATTTTTCCATTACTTTAGAGTTGCCCCGCAAAGCATGTGCGTCGCCGTGGCGACGATATCTTTCCACAAGACGGATTTCCGATTCACCCGCGCTGTTATGAGATAAATTACGAATGATCCGGCGATAAGTTTTTTGGTCCTGGAATTTAAAATACTGGCTTATAGCAGCAGCTATCAGGTCAATCCAAAATTTACGTTGTTGCGGACAATTCTTCATCGAACGCGGGAACTCAAGATTCGGGTCCATACAAGCTATTTCACATAACTCATTGGCCCATCCGATTGATGCTAAGTTAAGATATGTGAATACGGCGGCAGTATTGGTTTCTTTCGTCAGGAAAACCGGGGTGCAAAACTCTTCAAACCTTTCAAGGTGTCTGTCAAGATAACCGCGTCCGCATATCCAAAAGACGCTGATGTCATGCTTATGAAAATATTCCCTGCATTCATACAGCATGTGCCAGTTATCTTTCACTCCGACTCCGCAGACATATATATCTGAAAGCTTATTCCCACGTTCTTTCATAACATCGAGCAGGCTCTCTCCTATACGTTTAGCACTGGTTATAGTAAGAGAGGCGCGGGGATATTTTAGCAATACCGAAGCCGCCGCACAGGCGCCGTCGATTCCGTTATAAGTAAAAATCTGCACCTCATGACCTTCCATCATAAAGCCTCACTAAAATCTGAAAATTTTAAAATCCCTTTTTTCGTGTCGGTAATTATCGAGCGGACAAATGGCTTGGTGCTTAGTTGCATAACTCGGGATAAGCTTCGGTTATTTCGTTTTTTTACCGCAGCCTTGCAATTTTTAATTATAGCATACTCAATATTTGAGTTCAAGGACTCAAATATTGAACCTTTTTTTTGGTTTGGTTTGGCATTTTGAGGTGACCTACGGAAAATATATATCGCATTCATGTCTATATAGTCTTCAATAACAATCACTAACAACTTGTGTCCGGGGTTTTATTGTTGTTTGGCATATTAGTTGCTTTTACATTCCATGTAAGTCCTCAGTGAAGCATGTGTCATTCATTAATGTATGACACATGCTGAAACTGACGTTTCCTGGGCAATGTGGTTTACTGAATATGTCGAATGTTTTAACTTTAATGGTGAGAAAAATGAAACAGTTTACGGTTTATGCTAAAAGCGAGAAGGATGGAAAATGCAACGCAGTTTATATGGTCAACTTCGTCAACGACAGTGCTATCTGCTATCCACTGCAGCCCGGATGGAATGACGTCAGTGAGAAAGTAGAAAGCGGCATTAACAAACTGCACTTCGGAGAAAATAATGTCAACAGCCTATGGGCATGGCCGAAAAGGCAATAATCTGCATTTCACGCTTTTTCAGTGGTGCATCTGTGGCAAATGTCAAACGCCGCCGCGCTTTTAAAAAAAAATGAATCCAGAGCCTGTTGCACAATTTTTCAAAATCACCATACTCTGCATGATGCAGGTCTTTAAGGTGTTATATGTTTTATGGTTCGGGTGAATGTTGTAATTTATTCAACAAGCTTCTCTTTCTGGGTTATCCCTTAATTCGTTTGCACCAGTAATGGAAATCTGTTATGTTAAATATTTAGACCGCTTATTTCACTCGTTTTCAGTGGTGCGTAAGTGGCAAATGTCAAACGCTGCTGTATTCGTATACTGCAAAGGCTTTATTTCAATTTAATTCCACTTTTTTCCCATTTTTTAAGGAGGAGAAGATGTTTAATTGCAAGTCAGGATTTTTTTCGTCTGTTGGTTTGAGGTTGGTATTAGCTTTTCTTTTTACGTTCGGATTTTGCCAGGCAGCAGATGCTTTAATGCTTGTCGAGACGAATGAACCACGCGCGGCGATTTTGCTGCCGGAAGACCCGGGTGAACAGATCGAACTTGCGGCAAGTGAGCTGGTTGAACATCTGAGTTTGATGAGCGGAGCGGAATTGCCTCTGATTCGCAATGGCGAGTCCCCTGATGACCTGTTGCCGATTCGTCTTGGTGAAGTTGCCGACTCCGGGCTTGAAGATGCCGTGCTTGAGGTCGGTGACAATCCATCGGCTTTTGCGCTGTTCGTCAAGGAGGATGGTGTGGATATCCGCGGTCTTTCCGATGAAGGCACACTTTTCGGTGTCTATGAACTCCTTGAGCAACTCGGCGTGAGATGGTATATGCCCGGTGAACTCGGACGTGTGGTTCCTGAAAACTCCACCGTTCGCCTGGAACACCAGGAGACTATCCAGGTACCTTCGATGGATTATCGCCGTCTTCAGGCCGTCCCGGGGGAAGGATGGGTTCAGCGTGTGAGATTCGGAGGCGAACCTCGTTCCACGGGTGCACACGGATTGCCGGGTGATCCGCCCGCAGGAAATGCCGGGCGCCAGGAATGCCTTTCAGGATACTATGCAGAAGGGGCTCTTGAAGCTGTCGTAGGGGCAATCAGAGAACGCTACGAACCTACCGATGAGATGTTTTATGTTGGTATGGGACCTCACGACGGTGGTGGATACTGCCAGTGTGATGGATGTTTGGAATTGGATCAGGGCGTTTTCGATCCGCTTTATGGCGATGAGTCGATGACTGATCGCTATATTTGGTTTTTCAACCAGGTACTTGACGAGCTGGACGATGACTATCCTGAAATGCATATCGTATGGTATGTTTACGCCCAGCACATGATGCCCCCCGCGATCGAGCCGAACCCGCGCATTGTGGGTGTTTTTGCACCGATTTCGATCGACCGCATCCGCTCTATGGATAATCCCATGAGCCCGGATCGCCACATTCTCCGCTGGGTGGTGGATGAGTGGAGCGCAACAAATCCTAATGAGATGTATTATCGGGGATATTATAACAACCTTGCCTGTGTTCAGCTTCCCAAGACGCAGATCGATCGTGTTAAAAACGAAATACCCGAACTCCATGCGAAAGGCATCAATGTAATGCGCGTTGAGGTTATCCGACAATCATGGGCGACCGATCCACTGACGCTGTATCTGGCCTCACGAATGATGTGGGATGTGGAAACCGACGTTGAGGCTGTTCTTGACGAGTTCTATGGGAAGTTTTACGGTCCCGCTGAAGAACCGATGCGTCGCTATCATGAAGGGCTTGAGGCGGCTTTCCGTGATACTCCCTATTTCACCGGCTCAACCTATGTTTATTTTCCCATCTTCATGGATCACCCCCAACGCGATATTTTAAGAGGGTATCTGGAAGAAGCTGTTGAAGCGACGGATGAGGACGGGATATATGGCGAACGTGTGTGGGCTATCAGAAAAGCTTATGAGCGTATGGACTTGTTTCTTGATATGATCCTGGCGCGCAACCGTCACGATTTCGAAAGTGCATACGAGAAAAAGGTGGCCTACGGGGAGGTGACGGAAGAATTGATCGATTATGAACTTGCACCCGGACACAGGCTTGTGCATCAAAGCCGGGCATATTTCAACCGATTCTTCCGTTCGGCGATTGTTGATGCACATCATCGAACAGTAGAAATAGGCGAGCTCGTGGCGCCTTTGCAGGATGAGTGGGATTTCTTAATCGATACCGCCGAGATCGGCGAAATAGCCGGTTATCAACGCCCGGGAGAACTCGGTGGGAATTGGCAGCCTATGAAAACCAGTTCAAGAAGCTGGTCCGATCAGGGACTCCACTATTATAAAGGCGTTGCCTGGTACCGACAGGAGGTTACGATCCCCGAAGAATTCGACGGCAATACGATTTACCTCTGGTTCGGTGGTGTGGACAATGCAGCGAAAGTCTGGGTCAATGGTGAACTTCTGGGAACAAACCGTGAACCTCTCCACGGACTCCCCGGTGTCGCAGGCACATTTTTCCCGTTTGAGTTTCTGGCAACCGATGCAGTGCGTTTCGGTGAAAGCAATACAGTCGTAGTTAAAGTTACTAATGACCGGCTTGCTGAACTCGGCACAGGCGGACTCGTGGCTCCTGTAATGTTCTGGACGCCACATGATCCGGACTGGCGCCCTTGAGAACATCGTATTATCAACAAAAATCAGGAGAATTTACTTTGTCCACAAAAATCAGTGATATTGTGCCCTACGGGCATATGGTACAGGAGTATTATGTTTCCAATATCCGTTCACTATCCGCTCAACGCGCGAAAAAACGTGCTGAAGTCCAAACCCCCGAGCAAGCCGGAGCATTGGTAAATAATGTTCGTAACCGTGTGCTCAAATGCTTCGGCCCGCTCCCAGAGCGGACCGCGTTGAATGAAAGGATAACCGGAGTACTGCAACGAGATAGTTTCCGGATCGAGAAGCTCATCTTTGAAAGCCGTCCCAATTTTCCCGTGACCGCCAATTTGTATATACCTGATGGGGCCGACGGCAATCCCGGAATTATTGGTGCCTGCGGCCACTCTTCGTTAGCCAAGGGCTCAAAGGTGTATCAGAGTTTCGCCCAGGCGCTGGCCCTCAAAGGGTTCGTCGTTTTATTATACGACCCGTTGGGCCAGGGGGAGCGTAAACAGTATGCCGATATGCCCTACCCGGAAGTCGCGCAAGGGGGCACGCGTGAACACAATAAACTAGGCAATGTTATGCAATTATGTGGCGATTTTTTGGGAACATGGCGCGCCTGGGATGGAATACGGGCTCTGGATTATCTGCTGGCCCGTCCGGAAGTGGATCAATCACGTATTGGTGTGACCGGCAACTCAGGAGGAGGAACTCTGACCTGTTATCTCAATGCTCTCGAAGAGCGGTTCACCATGGCGGCTCCGAGCTGTTTTGTAACAACCTATCGGCATAATATTGAGAATGAAGAGGCGCAGGATTCGGAGCAAAACCCCCCGGGATTCCTTGCCGAGGGACTTGATATGGCCGACTTTTTTATTGCGCGGGCACCACGTCCTACTATCTTGTTGGGACAAGATAACGATTTCTTCGACAAGCGCGGACTCGAGGAGTCCTATCGTGAAATTCAGAAAATATACCGTCTTCTCGGCGCTGAAAAAAATGTGGAACAATTTGTAGGACCTGACAGTCACGGATACCACCAGGCTAATCGGGAGGCTATGTATGGCTTTTTCTGTGCCCGGGCGGGACTGAATGCACCTGCTGAAGAGCCGCAGCTGGCGCTTGAAAACGAAGCCGCACTGAATTGTACCGAAAGCGGTCAGGTGATAAGTGAAAAGAAACCACCGAAACGGGTTTACCAATTCACAGCCGAAAAGGCAAGAGCACTGAAGACGCAGCGCAGATGCCCGAACAGGGAATTTTTGATCGCTCTTGCTGCTGATGCCCTGGCGTTGGGCGGCGACGGCTCTGTACCCTACCATCGTGTTTTGAGGCCCGACCGTGATCCGGCGGAAAATACTGTTCTGAGCCGGTATGCGGTGGAAACCGAGCCCGGGATAAGTTCTATCTTGTTTCAATTCGGGACGAAGCCGGCTTTCTCTATTCACGGCGCCGGTACGGTCCGGCTCTATGTGCCCCACCTTGGCACCCGGTATGATTATCGGGAAGGTATCATACCGCGCAGTTCCTCTGAAACGGCCCTCTTTTCACTTGATACGCGTGGCTCCGGTGAGGCCCGACCGCTGACCTGCGGGTTGGAAGAAGATTTTTTCGCTCCTTACGATTCTGATTATATGTATGCCTGTATAGGCAGTTTTTTAAAAGCCCCGTACCTGGGCGGGGCCGTACATGATGTGCTGGACACCCTTCGACTGCTTCAGGCGCACGGAGTTGATGGTATTGAACTTGAAGGTCGCGGACTCGGTGCAGTGAAATCCGCCTTTGCAGGATTGCTGGCGGGCGATATGGTCAAATCCGTACGATTGTACAACCCGCTTTTATCCTATCATGAACTGACACAGGCACCGTTCTATCGCTGGCCGTTCTCTACTTTCATACCGGGGGTATTAGAAAAATTTGATCTGCCTGATATCTACCATGCACTGGAGGGAAAACTGGAATTGATAGATCCATGGAATGCTGAAATGGAAGATTGGGATGAAATGCAGCTGCGTGAACATGCTCGTTCGATCGGAATACCTGAAGCTGCGATAAGGACTTCCCGCAGTTGAATTCACATCTCCAAGCTATTGAGCAACGATAGGTCCTGGTGTCTTCAGAATGTTTTCAGGTGTACAGAAAAAAGTTTTTCCTGGTCGTAAATTTAACAGCTAGAAGCGTGGCCGGAAAGGTGCAGGCGGAATGTATGACAGGCATCTTGCCTGTCCAGGACGCACGCAGGGATGCGTGCTATACTATGAAAGGTATCTTGTGTTACTATATTTCTCATTTTGCAACTTTTCGGCCACGCCCCTGGTTTAATGTCGTTGGCTTATAAATGTTCGGGTTATGCCGGTGGAATGTAAGTCCTCAGTGAACTTCATTAATTCATTTTCACCTTAACCTTCATTTTTTCACGTTTTTTTGTCTCTTTTCCCATTTTTTTTCTTAGCAGGGTATAACGACAAAACATCGTGCAGATATTCTCCTGTTATTGACTGACTGCATTTCGCGATGTCTTCGGGCGTACCCGAAGCAACGATATAACCACCGTCTTCTCCTTCTTCCGGGCCCAGATCAATAACGTAATCAGCCGATTTTATTACATCCAGGTTATGCTCGACGACCAATACGGTATGACCTCTCTCAACGAGCTGCTGGAAACATCTAAGTAATTTTTTGACATCTTCGCAGTGCAGCCCGACCGTCGGCTCATCAAAAATCATTAGCTGTTTTTTGCTGCTGCGAGCCGTCATGAAACGGGCCAGTTTCAGACGCTGGGCCTCTCCGCCCGAGAGCGTAGTGGCGGCCTGGCCGATTTTCAGGTAGCCCAGACCGGTGTCATACAGCATTTTAAGTTTATCTGCGATCGCTTTTTGGTCGGAGAATAACCTCATGGCCTCGGAAACGCTCATCTGCAGCACATCATCTATCGAGCGTCCTTTATATTTTATTTTCAGGATGTCGCGATGGAAACGTTTCCCTTCGCATTGGTCGCAGACAACGTAGATATCCGCCAGAAACTGCATATCCACCTGAATCTTTCCGGCCCCCTCGCATTTTTCACAGCGCCCGCCTTGAGTATTGAATGAAAACGTTCCGGGCGAGAGGTTCCTGATTTTTGCTTCGCGGGTGCCGGAAAACAGTTTCCTGATCGCATCGTAAAATTTCATATACGTTGCCGGATTCGAGCGGGGGGTGCGGCCGATGGGCGATTGGTCCACAAGTACGGCGTCGTCGATCAGGTCCCAGCCGACAATTTTTTCCAAGCTGCCCACCTCTTCACCGTAGCCACCCGGTTTACGGCGTTTAATTGCGCCATAAAGTGTGTCTTGCACAAGCGTGCTTTTGCCGCTTCCGCTGACCCCGGTTACACAGATGAAAAGACCGAGCGGAAATTCGACGTCGATCGTTTTGAGGTTGTGATGTGAGCAGCCGTTGAGCTGGATTCTTTCCTTACCGGGACGGCGGCGTTCGCGCGGAAGTTCTATACGGTTACCGCCGGACAGATACGCGCCGGTTACGGACTCGGCAGTTTTTATCAGCCCGTCAATATGTCCGCTGTGCACTATTTTTCCGCCAAACTCGCCGGCGCCAGGGCCGAGTTCTATGACATGTTCGGCCTGTCGAATTATTTGGAGTTCATGCTCGACAACAACCACGGTATTACCGAGTTTTCGCAAACGCCGGATGATGTCCAGCAAACGGTCGTTGTCGCGCGGGTGCAGCCCTATGCTCGGTTCATCAAGGATATACAGCGTATTGACTAAAGCCGACCCGAGGCCGGCGGCGAGGTTCAGACGCTGCATTTCACCGCCGCTCAGCGTTCTTGTAGGGCGCTCGAGGGTTATATAACCCAGCCCGATCAGGCTAAAATAATGTAATCGGCTGCGAAGCTCTTCAAGTATGGTGGATGCAACCACTTTGTCGGTATCCTGGAGTTCAAGGTATTCGGAGAAATACTTATCCGCTTCGGCGATGGTCATTGCATTAATTTCGGCAATATTCTTTCCGTCAATTTTCACAGCCAAAGCTTCGGGGCGCAGCCTGGTCCCATGGCATTTGCTGCAGGTGACATATTGGCGGTATCGGCTTAGAAGAACCCTGACGTGGAGTTTATATTTTTTTGACCGGAGCCAGTCGAAGAAATCCATGACGCCGTAAAAATGCGCGCAGCCGTGCATTACCTGATCTTTTTGCTCGTCATCGAGCTTTTCCCACGGGACATCGACCGGTATTCCGGCTTTAGGAGCGCCCTCGAGCAGTTGCTGGAGGCACTCTTCGGTGCTGTCGGTGTTCCATGGCTGCACAGCGCCTTCGGCCAGGGATAGCGATTCGTCGGGCACGACGCGCCGGGGATCGATCTCAATTGTTGAACCATACCCTGAACAGTTCTCACACGCTCCGAGCGCACTGTTGAAAGCAAAAAGCTGCGGCCGCAGTTCCGGTGCGGTATAGCCGCATTCGGCGCAGCGAAGATTCTTATTAAACCGAAGCACATTCCCGTCGAGCGTGCGGACAATACAGCGTCCGTTTCCGAGCCTGTAACAAGTTTCGGCTGCTTCGGTAATTCGTCCGGCGGCCTTTTTACCGGCGACAAGCCGGTCGACAATGACCTCGATATCCGCTCCGTCCCTGAGTTCGGAAGGATTCTCCGAAGTGATATCGTAGGTTTGATCCTGATATAATATACGAATAAACCCCATTTCCCTGAGCCGGTCGAGTTGTTCTTCAAGAGACAATTCAGCGGAGAGTCTGAGAGGGAAGCCGACGGTAAAGCGGGTTTTGTCGGGGAGTTCAGCTATTTCAGCAGCTATATGGCTGAGCGAATGGGCCTGAATCGGGATATCGCAATGGAGGCAGTAGGGGGTGCCAATGCGCGCATACAGGAGCCTGAGGTAATCGCTGATCTCGGCAGCCGTGCCAACGGTTGAGCGCCGGTTTTTCACGGGGTTTTTGCGTTCGATAGCGATAGCGGGCGGTATGTTTTCGATTTTATCGACGTCCGGCTTATCCATACGCTCGAGGAACTGGCGCGCGTAGGGGCTGAACGATTCGACGTACCGGCGCTGTCCTTCGGCATAAAGCGTATCGAGAACCAGGCTTGATTTACCGCTGCCGCTGAGGCCGGTGACGGCAACGTATTTCCCTTTGGGCACGTCAACATTGACGTTTTTGAGATTATGCACTCTTACGCCGCGCAGATGTATAGAATCATGTTTCATTGCAGTTGCATAATGATACTCAATCCTGTCATATTAATCAATAATATCCGACATATGTTTGAATTTTCCTGTGGGTGGACTTGACACCCGGCAAAAAAGATGTTATTATAATATACAAGGATGGTGCAAAGGTGGTCAAGGTTGCTGTAACGATGATTGTGTGGGCTGTTTATAAAAGGTTATTTTTATGGGCGAAGAAATATATAAAGAGTTACGGCTTCAATTAGACCGTAGAAAAGGCGGTCCCGTTTACCGTCAGTTGGCCGAGGCATTGGAGGAAAGAGTGTGGAACGGCACTTTGTCCCCGGGGGAGAAGTTGCCCGGC
>PUNP01000233.1 GCA_003551785.1 Candidatus Brocadiaceae bacterium
ATTACCGGAGAGGGCTGCAGCGGCGGGGCGCTCGGTATCGGCGTAGGTGACCGGCATGGGATGTTAGAAAACGCCTATTACTCCGTCATTTCGCCGGAAGGGTGCGCCGCAATATTATTCCACGACTCTTCAAAAGCGGATGAGGCGGCACGTGCCTTGAAAATTACGGCATCCGATATGCTGGAATTCGGCGTAGTCGATACGATCATTCCGGAACCGCTCGGCGGTGCACATCGTAATCCTAAAGAAGCGGCATCTCATATCTCTTCCTTCCTCGAAGATGCTTTGGAAAAGCTTTCCGGCATCCCTGTCGAACAGATGATTCAGGAAAGGTATAAAAAATACAGGGCTATTGGTAATTTTGCGGCCGCTGAATAACTTTTTACCGAATCATTGGAGGTGAAATATGGATTTTTTTGATTATCAGGATGATGCAAGAAAGCGCACTAAACTCCTCGTTTTCTATTATGCGATCGCCGTCTTCCTTATTATTGCCGCCATCTACTTTGTCCTTTCTTTAGGACTGTCCTATACACAGCCGGCCGAAGAATCGGTTTCAAATGCGACTGAGACTTATCAGTTCTGGAACCTTCAACTGTTTTTGATTACAGCGTTCGCCGTCGGTACCGTCATTGGTTTGGGGACATTGTATAAAGTTTCTTCACTCTCAGCGGGAGGCAAATCGGTCGCTGAAATGATGGGCGGGCGATTAATCAGTCCGGATACGACCGACAGTTCCGAGCGCCGCGTTCTTAATATAGTGGAGGAAATGGCCATAGCTTCTGGAGTACCCGTGCCTCCAGTGTATATCATGGAGCAGGAAGGCATTAACGCTTTTGCCGCAGGTTTTAACCCTTCAGATGCCGTTATAGGTGTGACACGAGGATGTGTAGATTCCTTGACGCGCGACGAACTCCAAGGGGTGATAGCGCACGAATTCAGCCATATCTTGAATGGTGACATGCGCTTGAACATACGACTGATCGGTGTGCTCTTTGGGATTATTTTAATCTCTTTTATCGGCAGTATGATATTCAGGACGATGTTATATTCCGGTATGGGGCGCAGGCGCTCATCCCGAAGCAGCGGTAAAGATTCCGGCGGGCGCATAGGAATCATGGTTTTTGGACTCTGTTTGATGGTGATCGGGGCTATAGGTGTTTTTTTCGGACGTCTCATCAAAAGCGCAATATCTCGTCAGCGTGAATTTTTGTCCGATGCTTCAGCCGTGCAGTTCACCCGCAATCCGGCGGGTATCGCGGGCGCACTAAAGAAAATCGCTGAAAAAACATCAACTGTTGACTCCGTGCATGCCGAAGAGGCCAGTCACATGTTTTTCGCTAACGGACTGAAAAGTTCAATGTCCGGCCTGCTCGCTACGCATCCACCTGTTACAGAACGTATCCGTCGCATCGATCCCAGCATGTTAGAGGAAGGCGCATCCAAGACCGCGGGGAGGAAGAAAAAATCAGAAGTTGATCATTCCTCCGGCGCAGCACCCGGCATGAGCGGTTTTGCCGGCTCGGCCGCCGGACAAACGGCGCATATGACCGATCGCATAGGCACTTTGACCCCTGAAAACATCGCCTATGCTTCGTCTTTAATTAAGTCGATCCCCGATCCTTTGCGACAGTCCATCAAAAAAACGCCCGGTGCTAAAGCGTTTATATTTTGCCTTTTGTTCACCGGCGACAAAACTGCTGACGACAAGCGTGTGACTTACCTGAGGGATACTATCAAAGACCCTGAAATGGTCAGAGCCTTGAAAAATATCAGTCCTCACGTGAAATCGCTTCAAGCATCCGCGCGCATGCCGCTTGTTGAACTGGCTATGTCGGCTTTACAGCAGATGGGGCGTGAGGAATACGCAGAGTTTAAGAAGGCTGTCGATTATCTGATAGCTGCTGATGAAAAGATGAGTATTTTCGAGTTTGCTCTCAGCCGCAACCTTGTCCGGCATCTGGAACCCGTATTCGGCAGACCTGAGAAAATACCCACTGCTTACCGTCAGGTGAAAAAGGTCGTTCCGCACTGTCTGCCCCTGCTGGCCATACTCGCTAAATATGGGAATGAAACAGACCCGAAACAGGCGGAGCAAGATTATGTAGCGGGTGTGGCTAAACTCGGCTTAAGCCCTGAGAGTTATCCTATGCCGAATATACAGGACGACTCCGTGAAGGTTTTTGAAAGTTCGCTGGATGAATTGAGAAAGTGCAGCGGTAAGCTGAAAAAAACTATAGTTGACGGCTGTGTGGCTGCAATTATGGGGAATCGCAAAGTTACCTTAGCAGAGTCTGAACTACTGCGTGCGGTTGCTGATAGTTTGAATTGTCCGATGCCGCCGCTCGAAACTTAACACAGACATTTTTGTCCGGATAGAAATGGGTATTTTAAACAATAATCTTCTGAGTTATGAGCTTGAAAAAGTTGAAGGATTAGATATAGAAGTTACCCCCTCCGGTCGTATTTCAATTCCTTCCGGCGTATTGTCCAGGTTCGCTGAAGAGGCCTTTAAGAACCTTTCATTTTACATGCGTGCTTCCCATCTTGAGGAACTCAGTGCAGTTATCAATGATCCGAGTTCAAGCGATAATGAACGATTTGTCTGCTGTGCTTTGTTAAAAAACGCTGTCATTGCAGCAGACGAAGTTTATCCCATATGTCAGGATACCGGCACGGCTACGGTGGCGGCGTGGAAAGGTGATGGGATCACAACCTGTGAAGATGACGAATTCGCTATCAGTCAGGGAATTGAGGATACGTATAAGAAGTATCATTTGCGATATTCCCAGGTAGCGCCGCTTTCGATGTTTGAAGAGATGAATACCGGCAGCAATATGCCGGCCCAGATAGATATTTTTGCAGCTAAAGGAAATGAATATCGTTTTCTATTTGTTGCCAAAGGGGCGGGGTCTTCGAACAAGACATCTTTTTTTCAACAGAACAGAGCGCTCCTTTCACCTGAAAACCTATTTGAATTTCTTCAGGATCAAATTCCGGAGTTAGGCGCGGATGCATGCCCACCTTACAACATTGCGGTTGTCATAGGCGGGACTTCACCGGAGAGGAATCTGAAAGTGCAGAAACTGGCGACTACCGGCTGGCTCGACTGTTTACCGACCTGTGGTGATGCTTCGGGACGTGCCTTCCGGGATGTGGAGTGGGAAGACAAAGTGATGGTTATTGCCGAGAATTCGGGTATCGGCGCCCAGTTTGGCGGCCGGCACTTAGCGCTCCGGTGCCGTGTCGTGCGCCTGCCAAGGCACGGCGGTTCATGTCCGGTTTCTATTGGTGTCTCTTGCAGCGCGCATCGTAATATAGCGGGTAAAATTTCCAAAGAGGGTGTTTTTCTTGAGAAACTGGATAAAAACCCGATGCGTTTCCTGAGTCAGATAAAACAGACTTCCGATATTCATAATGCTCCCAAAATTGATTTAGATTTGCCAATCGAGGCTATTATTGAGCAGTTGACGGGGGCAAGTCCCGGTGACATGTTTTTTTTAAACGGTACGCTTATTGTTGCCCGTGATCTGGCGCATGCACGTATAAGTGACTCTCTGAACTCGGGCGGGGAAATGCCGGAGTATATGAAAGAGCATCCGGTTTGTTATGCTGGTCCTGCGAAATCGCCTCCCGGACGCCCGATAGGGAGTTTCGGACCTACAACATCAAAACGTATGGATGCTTACATCGATAAGTTCATGCGCCATGGTGCTTCGCTGATAAGTGTAGGAAAGGGGGGCCGCTCGGAACTTGTCAGTGAGGCTTGCTGTAAATACGGCGGTTTTTATTTAGGAACATTAGGCGGTGCGGCCGCTCTGATTGCAAAGGAGCATATAACGGATTGTGAGTTGGTGGATTTCCCGGAATTCGGTATGGAGGCGGTATACAAGATCAAGGTCGATGAACTGCCCGTTTTTGTTTTATGTGATGATAAGGGACGTATGTTTTACCGCTAATCCAGGGTGTTATTTCCAATATTTGCCGAGAATATCTGACATCCGTTCTGCTTTTTAAGGGGGAATTAACAGTCCACGCATTTTCAGATTACTACCTTGAACGGCTGTACGCGATTTGGCGCCTGGCACTTCATTTTTCTCGTGGCATTACGCTGCCGCAAGAGAAGCGATGAGATCTCTTTTTTAAACAGACTTGCTAATTAATTACTTTAACACATTTAGGGAGCAAACCGGTTATGATGAAATATATTGAGACTGATCCTGAAACTAACGTTGATGTTTTTCAACTAACTGATTTTGATGAGGATATTCACAATGTTTATGGAGAACAGCCACTCACCAACCCGGCATCAAACCG
>PUNP01000711.1 GCA_003551785.1 Candidatus Brocadiaceae bacterium
GTGAAGGTAGGCGCCGGCGCCTTTAAGACCGTAAATAATGGTTTCCTGCAATCCGGCTACAGCATTTCCGTATTTTTCACGCTTAACGTCAATGCCGAACTGATGCCCCTGTTTGGCCATCTCATCCAGATTGCCGGCAGGTGTCCAATCGTTGGCCCAGTCCGGCCCGCTTTTGCCCGGCGACAGTACGCGTACGAGTGCACCACCGTTAAGTTTTTTCACTCTGTCCCGCATATCTTCCGTCTTTTTGATAATTTGCTGGAAAGCTTCGGGATCAAAGTTCGTGTTGGTGAGCGTGGTAAACATAGCGTAGGGTACGAATGCATCCACTTCCGGATCGGTCTTACCTTTTTGCCGTGCGCTGTGGGCGAGTGCTGAAACCGACTTGAGCCCCTGCACCAGGTTGTCCTGAAGGGCGGCAACGTCCGGGTCTTTACCGCAAACACCCATTTTCACACATGCTTCACCTTTGACCGTCTGTTCACATTGATAACAAAACATCGACATGATACGACCTCCTATAAATAGAGTTAAACTGATTAAAATAAACTATACGTCTTGCCGAAAACCCGGCTCGTAGCGGACGCTTTCAAGCGTCCCGCGGACCGCGTAATAATTTCCGTATTCCAGAGCCCTTGAAAGGGCTCACTACGAACCTGTTGTTGCCTTTTCGGCCAAGCCCCGAAAAGGATGCTCATCCCGGGACGCTTGAAAGCGTCCACTGCGAGCCTTTTTTTAGTCAGGATGCTAACAGCTGTTACTCGATTTTATCATGACCAACAGCATTTTCGATTGTTCTTCCGCGTTCAAGGCATGTGGGACGTCCGCGGGCATAAGCACGCTCTGTCCCTCACCGGCGATTACATCACTGCCGCCGATAGTCAGCCTCAGACTGCCCTCAATCACCTGAACAAGGGCGTCGAAGGGGGCGGTATGCTCGCTTAGACTCTGCCCTTTGTCAAAAGCAAACAGCGTAACGCTGCCGCCGCCGGTGTCGATTAGTGTACGGCTGACAATCGAACCATCGGAATATTGAACTAATTCACCTAATTTGACCACCTCGCTGTGCGGCATGTTTCCTGCATTTCTATCTTTTTCGCAACATGACATCGTCTGTTACCTCCAGTTAAGTTGAATAAAAAACTACACATTTGCTACCTTTGCATTTCTCTTTCTGCATGAGTAAGAACGGGCAGACAGGCATAAAAGTAAAAGATTAAATATCCTGACTAACGATGGGCTGAATCACATTATCCATGATAATACCAAATGCCACTTCACGCCACCTCATTGTGAAGAAGTCATTATTCTTTCAATTTACCTCTTATAGATACTTCCTTAACATTGACAGCCAGGTCGCTCCCCGACTTTTCTACTGCCGATTTTGCTATAGCCAGCAGCCCATGACAGCAGGGCACTTCCATATGAGCGACAGTCAGAGAGCGAATGTTATTATTTTTCAGGATGTCCATGAGTTTATCACGGTAGAACTCGCCGTCGTCGAGTTTCGGACACCCGATCAGGACTTTTCTCCCTTCAAGAAGGTTTTGATGGAAATCGTTAAACGCGAACGGCACACAATCGGCGGCCAGAAGCAAATCGGCATTATCGAAATAGGGGGCGCTGACCGGTACCAGGTGAAGCTGGATGGGCCATTGAGTAAGGGCACTGGGGTACGTGCTATTGGATTCAACCTCAGCGGCATCCCGATACGACTTATCCCTGTCCAGTTCCATCGCGGCGGCCCCGGGACATCCGCCGGAAGCCCCTCTTTCGGCAGGAGGGCTGTGCTGAAGCTCCTCCTGTTTGAGGTGTTCCTGAACCGCCTCTTCATCGAACGGGTCGGCCTGGCGCTCCGCTATCTTAATGGCGTCCTGAGGACAGGTCCCCAGGCACGCGCCCAGCCCGTCACAATAACTGTCACTGACCAGGCGTGCTTTCCCATCGATTATCTGAAGCGCGCCTTCATGACAGTTCGGTATGCATTTACCGCAGCCGTTACATTTATCTTCATCGATTTCTACAATTTTTCGTTTGACCATTTCAGCCTCCTGGATAAAAATTATTTATTTTGAGCTTTTTCCTTCATACGCACCATCATATCTTCAAGCGTCACATTTTCCAGATAGTCTTTGATTTGACACCCTATGTCTCCCAGCATCTCCCGCAGCAGGCACGTATCACTGCCTTCACATACGGCCGGGTTAGCAAAGCAGATATTCATATGTATGGGGCCCTGCACCGCCGTTATGATATCGTATAAGGTTGTTTCTTCGGGATTTTTTGTGAGCTTATACCCGCCGAAAGGGCCCTGAACGGATTCGATAAACTGTGAATTTTTCAGTACCTGCATGATTTTTTTTAGGAACTCAGTAGGTACCTGCTCACATCGAGCGAGCTCGGCTACGGACATCGTCTTTTGACTCGCTGCCAGCAGCACCATAGCTCTTATAGCGTAATCTGTATCTCTATGAACTATCTCCAAAACTTACCCCACAAAAAGAGGACTTACCTTACCCAACTATATAAGATTATGCCAGTCTTATAGTGTTTTGTCAAGTATTTACGTTAAAAAAACGATTATTTCCGAAATGGGATTCGATCGAAGGCTACTTTGATTTAAATGTAACCCATTTAAAAGTAGGATGATATGATTATTTACATTGTCAATTATGGAGAAAGGGAAAAAAGTGTTTTTTTTGGGTTCTTCTCGGGTTGGGCTGATGATTTGAAAATTTCAAGAGTGGAATTTCGTCTGGAGTCCCGAAGGGATGGATTCATAAATAGCCCGGGATGGAATGTCCTGAAAGGACATGGAATCCTGGGATACAGGATGATGAACATGAAACATGATCTGAAAGCTCATTTCAACTTATAAACTCAACAACCTATCAGATTAAATTACCTTTCCGGCAGCTTTTTTCTGATGTTCTCGTATTCACGACGACTTTCCTGCATGATTTCATCGCGAATATCGTTCAATTCAGAAAAATTATCTGATATGACTTCATAAAAGCATGAACAGATTGTACCTTTTTTTGCCAGTTCCTGAATAACTGTGAGTGCTTTCCCCGGTGCCATACCCTGGCGGTACGGGCGGTCCTCGGTAATTGCAGCGAAGATATCGGAAACGATCATTATCCGGGAACCCACCGAAAGGTTATCCCCATGGATGCGAAAGGGGTATCCGCTGCCGTCCATCCTTCCATGATGGAAGGATGCCCACTCATTGATCATTTCGCCTGAGCCTTCACCTGCGATATCGACCCCGAGGATTTTACCGCGTTTTCCGATGTAGGCGCGGACGAACCCTTCGGCGATATTTTCAGGGAGTTTTTCCGCGTTTTTTTCGAGTTCATCAAGGGGGACGGACAGGGCACCGGGGAAATGGCCGCTATCATATTCCTCCCGCGGCCGCACATCGATAACCGTTACATCTCCGCGTTTTGCCCTCTCCAGCAGAGTCTCGAAATCGACCCAGTCCAATGCCTGCGCATCATCTGCAAACTGTTCGATAATTGATTGCACTTCCAGCAATCTTTTCCCAGCAATTTTTCTGAGGCTGTCATAGAAATCGGCGACTTCGGGGCCGGCGAGCCGGTAGGTAACCTGCAGTCCATGTTTTTCGGATTGCAGCAGCCGGGCATCTTTCAGGCGCTGCAGATGCTGGGAGGTATTAGCGACCGTTAAACCGGTCTCATCGGCTATGGCTTCAACGGTGAGGGGGCCGGAGTAAAGGCTGTCGATGATGAGCAGCCGGCTGGGACTCGCTACCGCCTTGCCGATCCGCGCCACTTCATAACAGTACATTTCCTGCAATTTTTTACGATCAGAGCACATGTGGTTAATAATATTCCTGGAAGGTTCTTATACCGGTGAAAATCGCAGGGGCGAGTGTGGCTGTTCGCACCTAAAGGCGCACACACAGAGTATAACGATTTTTTGCCTCGGGTGACCCGCCGGTCGCCCCTGCGTTTTTCCAAGCCGTTTCCAGCGGGAGGTGCAGATGGGATTGAAGGATTTTTAGATATCGCATCCCGTCACTTCGCTTACTGTTCCGGCGTTATATCTCCACCCTCTGCCCTAAGCTCTCCGCCTGAATGGCATCCCAGCATTTCGGCATGTCGCTATTTCAGGATTTATTCCATATCATCTAAAACCGCCTTATATTTGTCTTTACTCTGTGCTCCTACCATTCTGTTTACTTCTTCTCCGTCGTTAAAAAACAGGATAGTGGGGATGGACGTTACGCCGTATTGAGCTGCGGTCTCCTGATTATCATCGATATTCAGCTTATAAAAATCGA
>PUNP01000448.1 GCA_003551785.1 Candidatus Brocadiaceae bacterium
AATTCTGTAGTATCCGTTCGAGAAGGGGACAAGAGTACTGTTATACACAACGAGGACGGAAACAGGCTGACCCCGTCCGTTGTTGCTTTTACCGATAAGGGTGAGAGGCTTGTAGGCGCTAAAGCTAAGAGACAAGCTATTACAAACCCTCAAAACACCCTGTCAAGTATTAAACGTTTTATGGGACGTCGGCACAATGAGGTTAAGGAAGAAGAAAAGATGGTTCCTTATGAGATTACCGGCGGCTCCGATGAACTGGTGAAAGTAAAAGCACAAGATAAAGAATACACTCCACCGGAAATAGCCGCGATGATACTGCAATATCTCAAGCGCTCAGCTGAAGAATACCTGGGAGGAGAGGTAGATAAGGCTGTAATCACCGTACCGGCTTATTTTAACGACAGTCAGCGTCAGGCGACGAAAGATGCGGGACAAATTGCAGGACTGAAGGTCGAAAGAATTATAAACGAACCAACCGCCGCCTCGCTGGCATACGGGCTTGAAGGTGAGGGCGAAGAAAACATCGCTGTTTTCGACTTCGGTGGTGGAACGTTTGATATTTCCATTCTCGAAGTAGGAGATGGACTGTTTGAAGTTAAGTCAACTCATGGTGATACCCATCTTGGCGGTGATAACATTGATGATGTGCTTATCAATTATATAGCCGATGAGTTTAAGAAAGAACAGGGGATTGACATCCGTAATGATCAAATGGCATTGCAGCGTCTTAAGGAAGCTGCCGAGAAAGCTAAATGCGACCTCTCCAGCGCCGCCGAGACAGATGTGAATCTGCCCTTCATCACCGCTGATGAGTCAGGCCCGAAACATCTACAGATGGGGATTACCAGGTCTAAATTGGAACAATTGGCCGAATCCGTATTCGATAGATTGCGTAAACCATGTCAACAGGCCCTGAAAGACGCCGGCCTAAGTTCCGGCGAAGTCGATGAAGTCATCCTTGTTGGCGGTTCGACCAGAATTCCTAAAGTACAGGAAATAGTTAAAGAAATGTTCGGGAAAGAACCTCATAAAGGCGTCAACCCCGACGAGGTCGTAGCTGTTGGTGCTGCCATTCAAGGCGGTGTACTGAGCGGTGAAGTCGAAGATGTTGCGCTTGTCGACGTTACCCCCCTTTCACTCGGTATTGAAACGCTTGGAGGCGTAATGACCAAGCTGATCGAGCGCAATACTCCAATCCCGACCAGCAAACAGGAAATTTTCAGCACTGCTGCCGATGGGCAAACCAGCGTTGAAATTCATGTTTTGCAAGGTGAGCGTGAAATGGCCCGGGATAACAGAACACTGGGAAGGTTCCAGCTGACCGGCATTCCACCGGCGCCAAGAGGAACTCCCCAAATAGAAGTAAGTTTCGATATTGACGTCAACGGCATCCTTAACGTAAAAGCTGTAGATAAAGGAACCGGTAAGGAACAGCATATCGAAATTAAAAGCGATTCAGGCCTGACTGATGATGAAATTGAAAAGATGCAGCGTGAAGCTGAAGAACATGCTGAAGAAGATAAAAAACAGCGTGAAATCATCGAAGCCAGAAACAGGGCCGATCAAATGGCTTATTCCACAGAACAAACCCTGAAAGAGCATGGGGATAAACTCGCTGAAGAGGATAAAAAGACTATCGAAGATGCTATCGAAAACCTCAGAGAAAGTGCCAAGGGCGAGGATGCCGATGACATCAACAGTAAAATTGAAGCACTTCAGCAGGCCTCATATAAACTCGGTGAAGTAGTCTATGAACAGACTAAGGCCGAACAGGCCGGTTCAGCCGGTGAGCAGCAGGGACAGCCAGGTGATCAGACCGGAGGAACCTCTGGTGCTGAAAATGGAGGCGATGATGATGAAGATGTCGTTGATGCCGATTATGAAGTTAAAGATGAATAACGGCTTCAAATAACAACTTATACTAAATCAATCCGCGAATGGTTTTCTCAACTGTTCGCGGATTTTTTTATCGGTAAATATCCAGTGTCCCCCATTATGCATCATAAGCATTTTTATAACCGGAGATGGTATGCATTCAGTGAACCCCGTTGGTCAGGGAATCGATTGGCCGGCTCGAATCCATTGATTGCGGGCGTGACGATGGGCTCCATTCAATTTCCCGGATTGTTCAAACACCCATGCCACATAACCGATTGCAAGCCGATACACGTCGAGTTTTCATGCCCTGAAACCATTTTTTCGATCCTGATCCCGATAGCGATCCCGATTTCTGGCATTGCCGCATAGTTCACAATCTGAACGGGGTTCACTGAGGATTTACGGCTGAAATGTTTGGAATTTAACACAAGCAGGTATGATTTTTACCTCGCCTGCGGTGCTGTCGGGGCTTCCTGCATCTTTTCATCACGCCATTCTTCATCCAGTTCTACATCCGCCTCATCCTCGAGTTCAGCTAAATATTGCTCGATATAAGGCATTATAGCTTCTTGCTCAAGCATAGGTCGAACCTGCTCAAAACTGACATCTTCACCAAACATCGGTTTATATTGTTCGTACAACTCCTGCAATTCATCTTCTGATACTTCGACCTGGTCAATGACTTCCTGTTTTAGCAGGGTTTCGATCATAGCATACTGGCGAATAGTCTGATCGTCCAACTGTTCGGCATCAGGCATGGCTTTAATTGACTGATATATTTCAGAAAACTCTTCCGTATCTTCTACACCTGATTCAGCAGCCTTTTGGGTCAGAACTTCGGTTTGAACGAGTGAATCGAGCAGTTGCGGCAGTTGATATTGAAAATGCTGCTGTTCTCTCGGCTGCATTTGGTCAAACCTATCATATAAATCCTGCAATAAGATTTGTTCATCACCAACTGTAGCCAGCACGGTATCCGGTTCCCTCTCCGGATCGGTAATGTCGACCGGTTCAGCCTCTTCAGGCGTAAACTCTTGCGGCATCTGCTCCATATCTTCAAAGTCCATATCCTGTTCAGGCATAGCTTCGGGACTTTCCATAGGCATCTCCGGATCCGTCTCCGGTTCGTCCGAACAGCCACCCAAGATAAATGGTAAAGACACTATTGATACTAATCCAATTCCTGCTATTTTACAAATTTTTCCTGGCATGATCATAACTTATCTCCATTAAAGTAAGTAAGATATTCAGCAGCCCCTCGCTCATCTCCAAAGCGCTCAATGCGGGAGAAATGCCACTGATTTCACTAATGACTTACGACAATCCGCAAATTCAACTTAATATTATAACAGGAAAATTATGTTTATCAAAATGCAGGCTGAATATCCTGCTGCACAATTCACGATTTTTTCTTGAAACATACGATAAATATGGCTTATAAGACCTATAGACTGCAACATAGAGCAGTTGTTGAAGAATTGTGCAAGCAGGCTCTGAAAACGAAAATAAAGTCTGATCAACCCTGCCCAAGCCAGAGACTATGCACGTTACAATATTCCCGTGCATATACTTCACCGGCTGCAAGTTCAAAAACAGCTTCGGGAGTATCACCGGGGTTGAGGTATTTTCTATAAGATACGCCGTCAGCCAACAGCTCAATCCATTCAATGTAATGCTCATCCTCCATCGGGTGCGGAACGCTGCCGACTTTTACCAAATATTTATTATCTCCCAGTTTTTCAATGACAGGCACATGCTTTTCAACGGTCGCATCCGCTGTCTGCTCTTCCAACTGAACCATGGGCTCTTCACAGCAGACCAAATCTGCCGGCCCTTCATGTAAAACCTGAACAATATTTCCGCACATTTCACATTTATAAATCTTATTAAACTCTGCCATTTCTTCACACCTCCTGAGTAAAAGTTACTTTACGAAATAGTCCATATCCAGTGAACCCCGGAGCATCGTCTTTACCGTGATATCAGGAGGTTCACTGACAACTTGCCAGTAATAGTTACTGTAACCATCATTGTAAAGCCTTTTGGGCAGATAATCAAGTGTTATCCTGCATATTTCATCAAACCAGTTCTTCAACGATTTTTTTGACTATAGCCATATCAACGCCTTCGACTTCTTTCCATTCACCTAAACCGGTCAGAAGCACGAAACGGCTTTTGCCATGTACCCATTTTTTATCACGTTTCATTACATTCAGCACTTTATCCGGTTCCAGCCCGAACTGTTTACATTCGGAGGGGAAACCGGCTTTTTCCAGCAAGACCTCTACTCTTTCCGCAACTTCCGGATCACACATTTCAAGCCGCACAGAGAGTCTTACGGCGGCTATCATCCCAAGAGCAACACAATCACCATGTGTCAAGGCGTAATTACATGAGTTTTCAATCGCATGTCCTACGGTATGTC
>PUNP01000054.1 GCA_003551785.1 Candidatus Brocadiaceae bacterium
GATTACTACATTTAATTTAGACGAATATTTAGGACTGGAAGCCGAACACCCGCAGAGTTACCGTCGTTATATGGAAGAAAAGCTTTTTTCACACGTCAATATTAAACCGGAAAATACGCACATCCCTGATGGCTTAGCTGAGGATGTAGATGCCTGCTGTGCTGATTACGAAGATACGATTGCGGGAAAAGGGGGCATCGACTTGCAGGTTTTGGGTATTGGGCGTGACGGTCATATCGGGTTTAATGAGCCAGGCGGCTCGCTCAAATCGCGTACCAGAAAAGTCGTTCTGGCTCCCGAGACAATCGAAGATAACGCACGCTTCTTCAACTCTCCGGATGATGTTCCGCGGTTTGCGATATCTATAGGCCTTGGAACTATTCTTGATGCACGGTCTTGCCTGATGCTGGCTAGTGGAGAGAATAAGGCGGATGCCATACGTGATTGTGTTGAAGGCCCTGTTTCGGCATCCGTTCCCGCCTCCGTACTGCAATTGCATGCCAACACGACGTTAGTTATTGATGAACCGGCCGCTTCGAAATTGGAGAACTTTGAATATTATAAATGGGTGGACGAGTCAATTGGTGGCTGACGAATATGTGGCAAGTTTGCACATAAAAGGCTCTCCGTTATCTTTGCTTGTCGAGATTGCGCAAACGAATCGTAATTAGTTATATTACATGGGGGCATTACCGCCCCGTTGAAGAGAAAGATATAATCTGCTATAATTACAACTGTATTCTTTGCTGGATGTTACACTTGTTGTTACCGGCTTTAACTTAATCATAAAGGAGCTAATTAATGTCGAAAAGCAGTGAAGTAGACCATACCGAGGTCGTAGAAGCCCGAGGCGATTGGGTGACTTTCCGCCCGGAACTGAAATTGTTGGATTGTACTGTCCGTGACGGTGGGTTGATGAATAACCATCAATTTGATGATTCTTTTGTCAAGGCGGTTTATGATGCGCTGGTCAACGCCGGGGTGGATTATATGGAAATGGGTTATAAAGGATCAAAAGACGTATATCCGCGCCGTGATCACGGCCCATGGCGTTACTGTGACGAAGAGGATGTCCGACGCATCGTGGGGGATAACCCCACCGATTTGCGTCTTTCAGCTATGGCCGATGCCGAAAGATGCGATTATCGTAAAGATATACTGCCCTCCGACGATAGTGTGCTGAACCTTATCAGGGTAGCCTGCTACGTCCATCAGATACCGACCGCTCTTGATATGATACATGACGCCCATGAGAAGGGATACGAAGTCGCCACCCAGCTTATGGCTGTGGCCAATGTCCGTGACAGCGAGTTGGAAAAGGCGCTTGAAGCCATACAAGACTCGCCGACAGATATGATTTATCTGGTCGATAGCTGGGGGTCGCTCTACTCGGAACAGATTAGAGCTATGGTCAAAAAATACCTGAGCTTTTGCGAACCCGTCGACAAGAAAGTGGGGTTTCACGGCCATAACAATCAGCAGCTCGCTTATGCCAATACTATTGAGGCCATCATATTGGGCGCGAACTGTGTGGACGGGACGATGTACGGTATGGGACGCGGGGCGGGGAACTGTCCGATCGAATTGCTGTTGAATTTTTTGAAAAACCCCAAATTCCAAATCCGACCGGTAATTCACTGTATTCAGGAGCACGTGCGGCCGCTCCACTCGCAACTGCGTTGGGGGCCGGAGATACCTTATATGATCACAGGTCAGATGAATGAACATCCGCGTGCCGCGATGGAATTTATGGATGGTGATAATCCGGATGATTTTGTCGCTTTTTACGACCAGATGCTGGAAGAAGAATAATTTCTATGGGGAGCCCTGCGAAGAAAAATGATGCGTTGACCGACCAGCCTGTTCTGCCCACCTTGCTCCGGTTGAGCTGGCCTATCGTTGTAGGACATGGTATGCATCTGACTTACAACCTTGTAGATACCTTTTGGGTGGGCAGACTCGGGCCTATATATCTCGCCGCCATTACCGTTTCTTTCCCCGTTATATTTCTCGCCTTTTCATTGGGGCTCGGATTCTCGGTCTCTGGCGTCGCTTTAGTTTCGCAGTACACCGGCGCAAAAAAATATGAAAAAGCGAACACGGCCGCCGGCCAGGTTATGCTGTTCGGGTTTGCTATAGCAGTTCTCTTTGCCGTTTTGAGTGTGCTTTTCGGTCGTCAGGCCTTGTCGCTGCTGGGGGCCGGTGAGGATATTTTGCCGATAGCATGGGAATATTTTCGTGTTATCGTGGCCGGCGTACCGCTGATATTTGTTTTCTTCATGTTTTCCTCCGTATGTGAAGGGGCCGGAGATACCTTAACACCGATGAAGCTCAAAGTCGGTTCGGTGGCATTCAATATCCTGCTCGATCCGCTGCTTATTTTCGGGGTTTGGTTTTTTCCAGAATTAGGAATAGCCGGTGCTGCTTATGCTACGGTTATATCGAGGATGGGGGCCGGAGTATTGGGTTTATATTTACTGTTCTCCGGCCGAAAGAGTATCCATCTTAGGTTAGAGCATTTCAAGCCTGATTGGGAAATGCTCAAGCTCATCGTACGCATCGGATTTCCCGCCGCGGTCGGTTATAGTGCGCTGGCATTGGCTATAGCGGTCTTAACTTCCATAGTAGCTTCCGTGGCGGCTGTCAAAGAGTTTACTCTTGCCGCCTGGGGGATCGGAAACAGAGTGACCGCTTTGATAAGGATGCCGGCTATGGGGTTCAGCAAGGCGACGGGAGTTTTGGTTGGCCAGCACCTGGGTGCCGACCAGCCGGAGGAAGCATCGCATACCGCCAATATCGCGTTAATTGCAATTTTAGTGGTTATGCTCGCCATAGCCGTTATCTTTTTAGTCGTTGCACCATATGTAGTGACCCTTTTTACTGACCAGAGCGAAGTGATTGATATGGCTTCGACTTATTTACGTATAGCCGCCTTTGCCTTCGCTTTTTTGGCGGTTCAGGAGGTGATAGGGGGTGCACTGCAAGGTGCCGGTAAGACCATGCAGAAGACGTTTTTTCACATGTTCACACTATGGGCTTTACAACTGCCCTTTACGTGGCTTTTGGGCCATACTTTGGGATGGGGAGAAAATGGTATCTGGTGGGGGATTTTCCTGGCAAAACTGACCGGGGCGGCAATGGTATTGATTTGGTTCCGAAAGGGCACATGGAAAAGTAAAGTCATTTAACCTGTATTTCACGCGTTTTTTCTGCATCTGCGGATGAAGGTCTTGAGTGAAATTACAATTCGATTGCTTTGCCGACTTGCTCGGGTTACGCCTTACGATTGTGCAATTATCAGCAATATTCAATAGAGTCTTGCAAAAAATGATTTTCCCATGAAAAAATCGAAAAGAGAGCATTTTGGGTTCAGCAATGCTCCGCTGCCGGTTAAGGTGGCGGTTACAGAAGGGAAAAATGTCGGGAGGGTTACACACTTTGCCCATCATTCAGAACTGGAAATTCAGCTTTTCCTTGCCGGGAGGGGGCGGTATTTTATCAGAGATAAGACCTATCACGGGGAAAAAAACACCATACTCATCATCCATCAGGATGAAATTCACAAATACATCCCCTATCCTGATTCTTCGGTGACCAAATATTCGCTTATGTTCGGCAAACAGATCAAAGCCGAAAGCCACCTGACATCTGAACTCGTTGCCGACCTGAGCTGCACATACGCCGTCTCGATCAATGATAGAGAAGCCATTGAATGTCGACACCTGATGGATGAAATCAGTAAGGAACAGCAGCACCGGGGAGCTTTTTGGGAAACCGTCGTCCGCGATAATATTAAAAAAATTTTGATCATTTTGCGGCGGGCACAAAAGCACGATACAAGAGACGCCGCCGTCGATAATGAACTGGTCGAAAAAGTTATCAGTTATATCAGGGAAAACTACGACTATAAGCTCACATTGCATGAAATGGCCGAGTTCCTTGGTTTTTCCCCCTTCCATATCAGCCGGTATTTTAAACGATATACCGGATTAGGATTCAAAGAATACCTTATTCAGTTTCGGATATCTAAAGCAAAATCACTGCTTTTAAAACGAAAAAACTGGACTGTTTCAGCCGTCGCACATAAAGTCGGATTCGGAGAGATATCGTCTTTTAACCATCAGTTCAAAAAACTCACCAATTACACCCCCTCAGACTATCGGAAAACTTTTACCGAAGAGAATGAATACCACAAGAAAACCTAATGAGACAGCAAGGAAATACTTGATTTCCTGAAATGGAGTGATAAAATAGCCGATAAAGACTTTATTGGTGAAGTTTTCCCGAATAAATTTAACA
>PUNP01000186.1 GCA_003551785.1 Candidatus Brocadiaceae bacterium
TATCTATGGGAAATAAAACTGTAATGTCCAGGCAAAAACTTACCACCCTGTTCATGCAGGCAGATGCCCAATCCAATGGTTGGATTGTAGGACATTTTGTGGTAGGCTCAAGTAACCTGAACAGTCATGAAAAGGAGCTTTAAATGCACGATTCCCAGCACTACTTTGCCTTTGCACCCTACAGCCATACAGTGCATGATTACTTCGTTGAAAAAATCAGGGACGGCAACGCCAGGCGCCGCCGGCGCCTGGCGTCCATCACCACCGTCGAAGATGCTGTCGCTTATCGGGAAGAGGTGCGCCGAGCCATAAAGGAATCATTCGCACCGTTCCCGCCGAAAACGCCGCTCAAGACGGTGAAAACCGGGCGAAAACGCCGCTCCGGCTACAAAATCGAGAAACTGCTCTTTGAAAGCCGCCCGGGGGTCAAAGTGACTGCCAACCTTTACGTTCCGGCCGGAGCCAGGGAGAGGCAGCACCCGGGCGTCATTGCTGCGTGCGGTCATTCCATAGACGGCAAGGCGGAGCCGAAATATCAGGAGTTCTGCCAGCGTCTTGTACAATGCGGCTTTGTCGTTCTCATATACGACCCCATAAACCAGGGCGAGCGCAATCAATACTACGCCAATGATGCAAATGACAGTTTAAAATTGCTTTGAAATTTTTGTTTTCGCCAATTCATGCACGAGCAGCTTGTTATGCTTGACTTTTCTTGATATAATGCTGTGATTTTTTCGGTAAGTATTCAGTTCGCTGATTATTTGCGAATTTACGGTCTTTTTTATATGCCGGTTTTTAAAACGAGAGTGTCAAGAAACTATGTGGCCGGGCGTGAAGGACGGCTTGTTAACGAGAAAAAATGAAAATAAGGATATGCAGCACCAAAGAAACGGATTCGGCTCTTTATACCGGTGAAATGCTCAACATGTGGGGGGCGGCGTACTGGGAGGCGGGTGAAGCAAAGGGGAAGATAGACCACAGGGATTTTCCGGCGATGATTGTTCCCGCCGGCGCCCTGATCCCGCCGGAATCGATCAGAGCATATTGCGGCGAAGGCGGCCACGCCGTGCTGTTTACTCCTTCCCGCGAACAACTGGAGACTCTCGGGATGCCCTTGTCCATGCAATACGCGGATGACGGTTCCGTTTCCTTTTTGCGCCAGACACAACCCTTGCTGGGCCCTTTCAGTCATTATTCGCTTGAGATAGTCGGTAGACGGCGATTGGCCGACGTCCAACACTATATGGCCGCACCGGCTGCTTCGGGTTTGCCGGAAACTGCTACAGTATGGAGTGTCATGTACGAGGCCGGATCGCTGGGCTCCGACCGTCCAGCAATCTGGACTTTACCGCTGGGAGCCGGATATGTTACGGTTTTCGCCTATGATCCCGTGGAATGTTTTCGTGATCTGCGGCAGGGAAGGGCGCGGTATGCCGGTTACCGGCCAAATTATGATGACATATGCCGCCCGAGCCATCTTTTCGGCCCGCGCTGGACGCGGGAAAGTCAGGCAAAACACCTCCCCCTCAGTGATTTCCATCCCATGCTGCTGGTCAGACTGTGTGAATACTTCTGGCCCATGCCGGCGCCGCGCTTCTGGCAGCTTCCGGGGCTCAACCGATCGGCACTGATCCTTTCGGGCGACGAGGACGGTTCGCCTCCTGAACACAGTGAAGAGATATGCTCTTTTTTGGATTCTCTCGGCGCCTCCATGACAATCTACATTCAAATGCAGGCAACCAAAACCACTCCGTCCCGCCTTGAGAGCCTGCGCAAAAGGGGACACAGTTTTTCTGTCCATCCTTATCCGACCAAAGCCGGTGAAAGCGCTTTCGATCCGGGAGGCGACCTGCTTTCGAAACTGGAATGGTGTGTGCATCAGTTTGAACGCCAATACGATCAGCCGGTGACCAGCGTGCGCAACCATCGCTTTTTTTGGACGGGGTATATGGATATCCCGAGGCTCTGGGAACGGCTCGGTGCTGTTGCCGACTGCAACTATGCTCCGATTTTGCACGATCGAGGCTTCTCTTCACTCTTCGGCGCTTGTTCGGGAGTTCTGCCGGTCAGGTTCCTCGATGAACAGTGCAAGCTGATCAATGTCTTTCAGATGCCGGTCGGGGTAACGGACGACGGGTGGTTTTCGGATTCGGTTCCCAAAACTCTGGGCTGTACGCCCGGGATGGCCGATGCATTCATGGAATCGCTCCTGACCCATACGCTGCAGCCGCTGGGCACGGTGATGACGGTGAACTTCCATCCTGGGAATTACGTCAAATTTGCGGCAGCGGCGGAACGGGCAATGGTGAATAAAGCCGTGTCAATGGGCGCCGCCCTGATATCCGAAATCCAATGGCTCCGTTTCTGGCAAATGAGAAGGACCTGGAAGATAAAGGGGATGCGCCGCGAAGGTTCACATGCTGAATTCAGCCTTGCCGGTGATGCCGACAGCTGCCGACTCTCGTTGTCTCTGCCCCCCGGCTCTGAAAACGTGCGGATGAACGGGCAGGAAGCTGAGTGCGGAAGAGTGGCGCATTTCGGCCAAGACCGCACTCTGGCAGGCATCCCCGATGGTGTCAAAGAAGTCCTTGTGAAATGTGAAGGTGTGTAAAATCCCGGATCGGAGATCCAGGGGGCTGAAAGATTTCTCACGGGCTGCACCCATTGCCCGTCGGTGATATTGAACTGAAGAAATATTCAATGAGCCGCATCCCTCTGAAAGAGATGCACGTCGTCCCATCCTTCCGTTATTTTTCCCATGATATTCTTTGTTTTATCTATTTACAGGCCGCAGTGCAAATAATATAATGTTTTCTAAGGCCTGGCCGAAAAGCCGGCAAGTGGGTGAGTCCAGCAGGTCCCATCTGCCGGATGGGACATCGCCGCGGGGGCGGCGCCTCGGGCGCGCAGGATGTCCCACTCGGCAAGTGGAACCTACGGAGAACGGTGCAAAGTTTGTGAGCCCTGCCTGCCTGCCGCAGGCAGGGGTTTCAACCCGAGGATATGATTTGAACGTATCGTGCGCCCTGAAGGGAGAGGGAGACCGTTGCGTATTTGCGAGAACGGTCTTTTCGGCCAGGTTTCCAGCGAAAGAATTTTTTCGCTTGCTTAATAACGATCAGGTTGTTTGATCACCTGGAAAAAATCATGTTTATATATAACTCGATGCAAGTCAATGAGATGCTGTCTGTAAACAGATTCTGATAGGTGTAGCTTAGCCGTGGAGTGTAACAGCATGAGTGAATTGAATAACAAAAAGCCTCACGAACGTGTTAACGAAGCACCGGAGGGTTCCGCTAATCCAGGGGCCTGGAATCTGGCTTTTCTTTTGCCTGATCAGGTGGTGTCTGCCCGGGATGCCCTTGGTCTTATTTTCCTCCCTCTGGCTCCCATCGAGTGGCATGGACCACATATGCCGATGGGGACAGATCCGCTTCTGGCTGAAGCATTTGCACAGGAGTTGGCTTGCCTTTTTAAGGCGCCGTACTATCCGACACTGTTTGTCGGAACAGAGCGTGAACGGTCAGCTGATATGCTTGAAGCCATTGGCTTTGACGATGATGTCTCTGTTGAGGGCATGGATTTCCCCTCCAACACCATCAAAAGCGGATATTTCCGCGAAGAGGTATTCACCCTCGTTGTCCGCGAAACGATCCGCCTGCTCACTGACCGGATGAAATTTTCACATGTCGTGATCATCAATGGACACGGCGCAGCCAATCAGAGGGACGTGCTCAACCGCCTCTCGAAAGAAACAAATGCCGATGCCGGATATGAACGGTTGATATGGTTCTGTCCGGGTTTACCCCGTTCGGTCATAGCCGGGTCCATAGCGCATGCAGGCGCTGAGGAATGCTCGCTGCTTTTGGCTCATTATCCCGGGAGTGTCGATTTAAATAAGCTGCCATCTTCAGGAGATCTCAAAAATGTTGATTATGCCATTGTTGATGGAGAGACGTTCGACGGGAGCCCATCGCCGGGGTTTGTTGTCAGAAGTCAGCAGGACCCACGACGGCATACTGATGCGGATTGGGGAAAGGAAATTTTCATGCAAGCCATTGAAGAGGCGGAAGGGAGGATACGCACCATGCTGATGTCTCGGGATCGACGTTCTTCCGAATAAACAGCGCTTAAAACACTTATATGGAAAGGGTTCAACCATGAAAAACAGTCTACTGAATTCCAAGGAAAGCCACCCACTCGATGAATGCTCACCTGTCCGCTCCGAACCTCTCCCTCAGGAGTGGTGCGGAGCCCATTACTATGGGGAGGACGAGCTTGAAAACGCA
>PUNP01000604.1 GCA_003551785.1 Candidatus Brocadiaceae bacterium
CCCAGCAAATACAGCAGCCAGGCGTCCGTCATGCAGACGCAACATGCTAACGCTCATTACATTGATCCATCCGGGTTCGGGGTTAAAGAAAAGCTCCGGTTCACTCCAGCTCCGTGCTCCATCAACAGAACGGCGGATGAGGAGGCGTGCCGCAGAAAAATCACCACCGCCACAAAAATCACTGTAAACCAGCATAAGAGTCCCGTCATTCAGTTCAACAGTTGCCCCTTCGCCCGAACGCATGCCGTCTGCAGCATGATCTTCTATAAGTAAATTTTCCTCATGTCTCATTGCTTAATTTGCTCCATAATGACATTTTCAATGTTAACAGTTCATTTTAATAATCGAGAAAAACGGTCAAGTATTGCGCTGATTCTCTCACCGTCTTCGTCGGGCAGTTCAAACATTCCCGCTTTTGCATTTTCCCGAACTTGATTTTCCGACCTGGCCCCGACAAGTGCATGGCTGCATCCCGGCTGTGCAAGTGTCCAGGCTATTACCAACTGGGTAATGGAAAGGCCATGTTGGTCGGCAAAGGGTTGCAATTCGCCCAGCATATCCAGAATGCGCTGACGATTATCGGTGGAGAACCGGGACGATCTGCGGCGCTGGTCGCCTTCGGGAAATTCCCGATCCGGGGTAACTTTGCCGGTCAAAAGCCCCTGGGCAATGGGGGAATACGCCAAAAACGAAATGCCGTGGTTCTTACAATAAGGCAGGTTGCTCTTTTCCAGTTCTCTGTCGAGCATCGAATACTTTTCCTGGTCGACGTCCAAATCACCGGCGGCTCTGTATTCATCCATCTGCTGGGGCGTTGCATTGGAACAGCCTATCGACAGTATTTTCCCCTCTTTTTTAAGTTCCATCAGTGCTTTCATCGTATCGCTGATTTCAGTCGTGGATTCCTGCCAATGCGTTTGGAGCAGATCAATCCTGCCTGTGTTCAGTCTTTTCAAGCTCTGTTCAACTTCCCATTTGATATTATCGGGGTCAAGACTTTTATACACTTCAATCGGCCCTTCGGATTTGATGATATTTTTATCTGAATTAAAATGGAGTTCTCCTTGCTTTTTATGCCAGATCAGGCCGCATTTTGTCGCAAGCACAACACTGTCTCTGCAATCAGATATAGCCTTCCCCACGACTTCTTCAGACCTGCCGAAACCGTAAACAGGTGCGGTGTCGATGAGATTAATACCGGAATCAATACCGGCCTTGATAGCCCTGATAGCTTTTTCATCATCAGAACCACCCCACATCCAACCACCGATCGCCCACGCGCCGAGTCCCACTACAGAAGCTTCAAGCTTTGATCCGCCAAGTTTCCTTTTCAACATAATCTACTCCTCCAAAGTTAAATTTACACGATAAAAACGCATCATTATTTTCGTTTTCAACGTTGTACATTCCTCATTGCATTCCCAAAGGACAATCAAAATACGCAGTCATTACTCCCACGGGGACAAGCCCGGTGGGGAGATTGGGTGTCCCCAAACGGTACTGGTAGTCAGTCATCAGATCCACTGGGGCAAGCCCAGTGGTGGTTCAATCACTTCGTTCAGGCTTGCCATCCGTTACCCTGGAGGTCTTGTTCACATGGTTTGCCTGATCAATGGTCGTTTCACCACAGGCCTTGTCGCTGTGGTTATCATAACTTGCCTGAAATCAAAAGAAAAAGAACAACTTTGAGAACGGCATTCCCAGGGATTTTCAAGCTTAATGGCTGAAAACACCCCCTCAAAAACGCCGCTAAGCCCTTATTTGAAACACACTGATAGCCGCAAGCCCTTGTCTGGCAAACAGTTGTGCTCCTATGAAATGGTGACACCATTTCATACCATTTCATATGCCATTTCATATGATTTCATATGTGTGAACTCGGGACGAACACCTCGATCGCGCGCCGGTTTTCGAAGCCCATCCGTGGGACGACCGCGCCCCAGGGCATGGTGGCGCGGTCGTCCGGATCGACCGGCTCCCCATCAACGAGGACTCTTCTGTCCGGCTCGACGCATGGCAGATCGAGGAGGACGCGTTTGACCCGTTCGGGCACGGAGATTTCAATCCGGTCGCCGCCCTCCCCACGGCGGAACGACAGCGAGCAGGTTCCGCCCTCGACGGGGAAGTCGCCACGGAACTCGCGCAGCGGCCCGGCGTTGGGCGCGAAGCGCGCCGCCGCGAAGCCCGGATCGAGGGGCTCGATGCCGCAAAGCCCGGTCAAAAGCGCATAGGGCAATCCAACCACGCCCGCACCCTGAACCGCAGACCGGTCGTTACGGGTCCGCCACGACCCCGCCGTTGTCTCCCAGTGATCCGACCAGTTCTCGGGGACGGTCTCCAGCCCCCGCGCAAACACCTTGCCGAAATGGCGCTCGACCCAGGCAAGGCACAGATCCGGGCGTCCGGCCCGCAGCAGCCCCGGAGCCACGGAATACCAGCCCGCATTGGCCATGCTGAACCATTCCGGGTGCTCCTCCCATGCGGCGCATACCGCACGCATCTGCTCCGGCGTGGCGATGTCGCTGCAGAGCGCGTACGAGTTGGCTTGCTGGCCTATGTTGTTTTGCTCCGAGACCCTGGGCAGATCGAGGAATACTCCGCGCTTTTCATCAAAGTATTCCTTCTTGAGCCGTTTCTGCACCCGGCGGACGGTTTCCATGCGGCGGGCGTTGGCGAAGTCCATCCCGATGATTTCGAAGACGCGGCATGATGCCTTCAGCGCATCGGCCAGGTAGGCGTGAAGCAAGAAACTCTGTCGGTTGCGGAGCGTGTATCCCCAGTCGAAGTAGGAGAAGTAAGGCATTGCGGTGACCCGCCCGTCCCCATCGAGGCAGGAATCCATGAACCTTGCCGCCAGTTCCAGGCCGGGTGCCAGCTCCTCCAGCAGGCCGCGGTCGCCAGTCAACAGGTAATATTCGTACAAGTAAGGCGGCACCAGCAAGCCGTTATCGTAGACGCCGCCGACCAGTCCCGTAGCGTTTTCATACCAGCCGTTGACATCGCGGTTTTCCTCGCACTGGCGGAAGTAGCGTTTCACCATACCGCACTGCCCGAAGAATGAATAGATCGTCCTGAGCAGCGGTGCGCAGTCGCCGGTGTGGTGCCGGCGCTCACGGTTAGCGTTGTCCATCATGTTGCCGACCGTGGTCAGTTCCGCGGTCAGCCGCGTCGCTTCCACCGCACGGTTGACCAGCGCGCTGTCGCACTCGAACCCGCCCCGGCGCTCGAACGGATACTCGACCTGCTCGGCCCAGAGCTCCAGCAGCGCAATTCGCCCGCAGGGCGCCGCGCCGAATGCGGTTGAATTGGCATGACGAAAGGTGAGCTGCACATAACGAAACTGCCGCCAGTCGAAACTTTGCCACGACTGCCCGCCAGGCGCGGCTAAGTACTGGTCAGCCTGAGAGTGCGGCGTGTACGGGACGACGCGACCGTCAATTAGCCGGGTGGCATAGCCGATGTCCACCACCGTCGCCCCATCGCAGTCCAGCCGGAAGCCGAGACGGGCGTTCATGACCCGGCCGAAGTCGAGGATAATTGTCGGGTCGCGAAGCCCGTCGAAGGTGTCAAAGGACTCTTTGGCATCCGAACAGCGAACCTCGCAGCCCTCCGCACCCTCGATCAGGCGCTCCGGCCGTTCGACTACGGCTTTGGTTAGAGGCTGGATATGCTCGATACTCATGCGCTCGGCGGTGTTGTTCCAGCTGGGTTCATAGTGCTCGATGACTTCGCCCGCGGAAACAATGGCTGCCGGACGGCATTGGGTATAGCGCAGTGGCTCCAACTCCGAGGGAATCACGTTGACCCAGGGGAAAATCCGAGCGGCATGCACCTGGCAGAAACAGTTAAACAGCGGCTGGTGTGTCTCTCTCAGGGCGGCTATTGCCGCCGGCCAGGACGAGTCGTCATAGCCCGGCAGCTCCCAGCCCGGCTGGTATTGGCGGGCGTCGAAGAATTCCGGCAGAAAAGTCACCCCCATCCTGACGGACGGCTCGGTGAAGGCAGGGCATGGGCGCGCTTTCCAGGTGGTGTCGCTGACGCAGACCGCTTCGCCGCCGATGTCGAGCTGACAGAGCAGGCCCCGGTACTTGTGGACGTGGTGGATGCGGTTGTCGCGCTTCGCCTGGTGGGACGCCAGCACCGCCAGGACGTTCTCTCCGGCGCGCAGGGTGGAGGACACGTCGTAGATATCGTAGCGCTTGCGGCGGTAATGCGCCAGGTGCGGGCCGATGCCAACCCGGCGCCCGTTCACGAACACATGATATTTGTCGCTCGCGGTGAGGTACAGCCTCGCGTCGGCGCGGCCCCCGGAGACCGTGAAGGTCTTGCGGAAGCAGGCGAAGGCGTAGTCGCCGCCTGCGTCCCTGCTCCATATCCAGTACCCCTCCCATCGCGACGTCCGCTGCGTTTCCTCCTTCGATTCACTGTCCATTACCATCTTCCTGTTCTCCTTCATTGATTTTTTGATTTTGCCGCTTTTTGAACTTTTGGCGATTCTGCATGGTTATCATGGTTGTCTACTCGGATGATTCAAAGGTCAGGCTGACTCCGGGTGCGGCGGCAACATCCCTGTCACGCAGAGCGGGGGGAAGCGCTATGCGGTAGTCGAAGCCTGAGGCCATCCGCTCCCACTCCACGCCGATAAGGCCGAAATGGGTGTTCAGTTGTGCTCTGAGACGCTTGCTTCCACCGTGGTATGGGCAGACACCGATCACGGCGAAGCCGGGTTCGGCCGGGTACAGTCCGGCATGATACCGCGCCAGGTGATAGGCCAGCGAAGACCCCGTACCCTGGCACAATGACTTATGCGGCGTCCAGAACTCCCAGATCGTTCCGGCGGGAGCTTTCGTCATTTTTTCATGCCGCCGTATCCACTCGAAAGCCGTCAGGTGAAGCCCGGCCTCGAACAGCGCCTCGCCGGCAATCAATGCGAAATCCGGACTTGCCGGAATGATGTCGTCCCACGCACGGCACTCCTCGAAGGCGGTTTGCAGGACGCTCCGGCAATCATCAGGCGGCAGCGCCCCGTAAAGCGCACAGGCGGCATTCGCCTGCTGAGAGAAGTTCTGTTCCGCCAGCTGGTTGTACAACCCGTCCCGGAAAAGATTCTTCGCGCGGTCGAAAAGCAGTTTCTTCATCGAACGCGCGGTCTCATCGGCCATGGACGCACAACACGCGGCGGTTTCGGCTGCGCCGACGGCACCCGCCAGCTCACCGACCATGGCCAGAGCGCCCAGGTAGTAGGCGTTCATGCCGGTCAATACGCCGCCATCACCCTTCGCTCTGAAATCACCGCCGGGGGCATAAGAATACATCTGCACGCCCCAGTCTAACCACACTGTTTCGATATCTTCAAGCAGGCCGTCCTGGTTCCGGTATGTTTCCCAGTGCGAGAGAATTTTCTCAAGCACCGGCAGCAGTCGCTCGGCCAGTGCCGTATCACCGTGGTAAAGGTAGTTGCGCCAGACGGCGCGGATGTACAGCCCCACATGGCATTGGTAGTGCGGTTTGCCCCGGCGCCATGCCCCCGGTGCGTATCCCTGGAGAGCACCATTCGGTTCCTGATGGAATGCAAATTCACTCAGGACCTTCTTCGCTTTCTCCCGGCCACCCCCGAATACGTAGTATCCGGCTGCAATGTTCGGTGGTGAGCTGCAAAGCCACTGACCGTGCTCTCTCTCGGAGTTGTCCATGTAAATCTCATCGCAGCATATCTGCGCGGTGCGCACCGAAGCCTTCCATATCCGGTTCAAAACCTCATCGTCCGTATCATAAGATGAGGAAGCCGCGTCGAGAAAGAGGCGCTCCTCAACCTTAAGTTCCCCGACAGAAACCTGACCTTCAAAGCCTTCAAACGCCATATCAAGGTAAACAAATGTTCTGTCTTCGAACCCTTCATACATTGAAATGCCGGCCGGCACCTTCACAACATCAACCGCCTTCCCTCCGTTACGGGAGCATTCAACCGCTCCCAGGCCGGCCTCAAAGCCGTAGGAGAGGTAGATACGTCCTGGGGAAGAAGCTTCAATGCGGAAAGACACCTTGCCTTTCTTCACACAGGCGAAGTCGAAGAGAACGAACTGGCGCTGCTTGCCGCGAATACTTTCAAAGGAAAACGCGCCCGGAGATTCGCGCACTTTCAGCGACTCCAGCGGCTTTGAAACATCACGCGCCGCCAACGCGTTGTCCAGTTCGACTTCCCGTCTTACCGGAGTAATATCACGACCGTCGGCGGTTTGCCAACGGATTTGCCCCTCCGGCATCCCGTGGATAATCAGCGAGAACCATAACCCGGCCGCACCGTGGCCGGATGTCTTTCCTTGGAGGTGAAAGAACCGCTTGTGATCGTCCGAGAACTGTAAGACTATATCATTTTCCCCATTCTCTATAACACCTTCGCCAAAAGCGGTCAGGTAATCCTTCTGTTTCTGCATGTCCTTACCGGGCAGGAAATTCCTTTCGGCGATCCTGGATTCGTTAAGGGTCAGCTCACACGCGCAATAATCCGAGGCAGCGAACCGTATTCTCCGCCGCTCCGGTGATTCAACCACCGCCCGCAGCGTACCGGCGCCGGCACCAAAAACATCGTGGAGATTAAAGCACAACACCTCCGAGCCCGGCGTCCATGTACCGGAATCCAGAATCTGCGCCGGGACATGCTTATCGAGTCTTTTGTGATCATCCGTCCATTCAAATAACGGCGGCAGCGACGCACTATTGACCAGGTACGGTTTGACGTAACAGATGTTCCCGGGCGTGCCCCGGACGCCGGCTGCGGAATCCGGCACAAGGTTCATCCTCTCAAAACAATGTGTAAAAAAAAACTGGCGCGACGGTCGCCAGTCTTGCAGCACCGAAACGTCCCATTCAGTATCAGTAGTGAGAAACGGCTCTTCGGCATCATCAGCACGCATTTCGCACCACAAGAGCGGGTGAAAGCGGACATAATTCTTGTTGGCAAATGTATCCGAACGAACAAGGAATTCAATGGTGTTATCTCCTCCTGTGAGTGCGGCGGCGATCGCCTCCGCGCGGTTGCGCTGCATCAGTAGGTAGCGCTCGCCGCTGAAGTAGTTACGGCGGCTGATTACGCGCACACCGTTTACGAACACCTCATAATGCCGGTCCGCAACGACCAACAATTCGGCCGCCGCGGGCTTTTCCTCGAGCGCAAACGACCGCCGCGCCAGCCAGTAGATGTACGATGTGTACTCCCCGGGCCATGCACCGGACTCGACAGGTGAAATAATCGCCCCGTTTTCAAAAACTAATTGTTGCTGAAACACGTTTTCCATATATCACTCATACCTTTAATTTAGATTGTCCATAAAATGGTGACACCATTTGATACCTACCATTTGATCCTTGCGGCCCAGATGGTGTTGTCGCTGCCGTACCGCTCACAGCCCACCGGCTGCATCCATTCGGCGACAACCACCCAGGTCTCGTCAGGTGTCACATCGCAGACCGAAAAATTGCCCAGCCGGGCGCCCCGGTTCGGCACAAGTTCCCGTTCGGTATCACGCAGCACGGTCAGGCAATCGGGATCAACCCGGGCAATCATCAACGGAGCACGATGTCGGAACACATTGTCATTGTCGAGACCGCGCCGGGTATATACAAGGTACAGCCCGTCTCCATGGGTGATCCAGTGCTGCTGCGTGTTATAGTTGCCCAGCTCAACACCGTCGTCGAAGCACCAGGGACGTGGTGTGTCGAAATGCAAACCTTCATCACTCGCTGTCACATAACCGCGTATATCATTGCGGAGCGTTAGGTAATAACGCTCACCGAACCGGATTAAAGACGGTTCGCAGAATCCACGCGGTTCGGGCGTCGACATTTCAGTTCCGTGCTCCAAATAGACAAGATTCCGCCCGTCAAAAGCACAGCGCATAACCGCAGCGCAATGGCAGGCATTCCGGTCTTCCGAAACAGGTTTATAGTAAACAGGAAGCAATATATCGCCGTTATCCAGATCAACGCGCTGGGCGGAGCCGGCACCGACAGACTTAAATGACTGGCTGTCAGGCATTTCGACAGTACGCCAGGGGGACCATTTCCGATTCTCCGGATCATAGACGCTATAGGCGGTCTCCCGCAGACGTTTTGTCATCGGCCCCTCGTCATTACGGTAGCGCACGGTGTGGCCGGTGGTCAGCAGTTTTCCTGATACCGGGTGCCATGCAGGCGTCATGTCACAGACCCCCACCACGACGCCATCCGGCTCTCTGCGCCTTCCAAGAGTATCGGCATGTTCGACGGGACCTTCCCAGCTTTGCCCCATATCGCATGTGCGCCATTCTGAAAGGGCATAAAAAACGTCCGAACCGCTGCACAATGTAGGCTGAGCCGTCAGGACAACGACAGGCATCTGACCGTCGGCGGGGGGGATAGCTCCCGCACGTGCCTGGGCATAAAAAGTTTTGCCGTCAAACCCGCTGTGTACGGCGCTCAATTCTATATCGTAATCACTGGCACTCATTCGGTTTTCTCCTCATATTTGTAAAACGGAGATTTCACTTAAACGTGTAAAGTTTATTTTTTCGTAACAGGATTCTTTCCCTCCTTCCCACAGTATCCCGACGCTTCCATCGTTCAGCGCCGCCAGGTCCGAATACGCCGCCGGCCCCGGGCCCACCAGGATTTCGCGGGGAAAAGAGGCCCCCTGATCCCCGCTGATTCGCAGCACCAGGTCCTGGCGTCCGGGGCCTTTGGGGGCTGACCAGAGCAGCAAACCGTTATTGTCGTCACCGGGCTGCTTTAAGCGAACTATACCAGCGCATATTTGAGTGACAGTCTGTCCTTTACGAGAAGTATCCCAGCTTTCGCCGCCATCCGTGCTGACAGAGACCCACCTATGGGGAATCTCTTTTGCCTTCTGACGGGCATCCATCATGAGGTGTCCGTCGTCCAGTTCGACGATCTGATTCTCACACGTAACAGCATCAATCTGTTGTCCCCGCATCCAGTTCTGTCCACTATCGTCGCTGTAAAGGACAAAAGAAGCAGTTTTTTGGAGGTCGTCACCATCACCGCGAGGGGCGTTTGCGGGCATAACAAGACGTCCTTCGGCGGTTTGGATACCGTGTCCAGGCCCGAAAACAACCTTTCCCCAGCGTTCAATATCTCTGCCCTGAGCAGTGATATCAACGGCCTCCGACCACGTCTCACCATTATCATCACTGCATCGCATCCAGAGCTGATTATCCAACGATCCTGCGCGGCTGTTGCGTCCACCACGGCCCGGTTTCCAGCGATTGAAAAGAACGTTTACGCGTCCGGAATCGTGTTCCACGACAGCGGTGGGGTTGGAAGCGCTCCATCCCTCCTCGCTGCGATCGAAAAAACGACGCTTTGACCAGCTCGCTCCCCCGTCCCTGCTGATCTTATAAACGAGGTCTATATGGCCGTTACCCGGGTCACCTCTGTTGTCACGCCGCCCTTCGGCCAGAGCGATAAGCGTTCCATCCGCTGCCTGGACCAACGACGGAATACGGTAAGTATGCCAGCCTTCTTCTCCCTGCACGAAAACATCTTTTTCCAGTCGTTCAGCCGGTCTCATATCAATAATCCTCAATAATAAGTAACTCCTCTAAGCATTTTCAAGGACTTCGTCCTCAGCCATCTTGAAATTAAACAGCGAAAACACGCCTTAATAACTCTGCCAAGTTCCTTTCCAAGAAACAGCAATAACTATAAAGCATGGCGATATTAGTTATTACGCCCCATGAAATGGGGACATCATTAGAAATTAAATTATAGCCAGTCAGGCTTTAAACCGTAATACTCACCACGAGTTTTTCTCCTGGCCCCGCCTTGCTGCAATTCACGGACACTTATCATCAAATCATATCTTTCATTTTCTGTTTTAAAATAGTTTTTTACACAAATATCACAGTTAAAGCCTGCATCCTTAAAAGCAGCAAGCTTTGGCGTATCGCAACCGGCCCCTCTGTTAAGCAGCATTTCCAGTCCGAGTTCTTTTGCTTTCTCGCATGCCGCCGCCAGAAGATCCCCGACATATCCTGAATAATCAGGAGCGATCATATAATCTATTAGTCCTATGTGCTGTTCATAGAAAGAAGGCCCAACTTTCAAAAAACATGACCCTACAATACACCGATCCGGACTTTCAAGGACCAGTAATCCTCCCTCTCCTTTTTCCTGGGGAAGCAGCATTTTTTTAAAATGACTCTCGTACCTTCCGTCATGAAAGACGGGAAGGATAAAATCCTTAATAAAAAAAACGTTATGCGGATTGTTAAAAAGAGGCGCAAAACGCGGCATATCTCCCCATTCTGCCACTCTTATCTGAGGCGGGCCCGTATACGACAAATACCCCTCATCGAACTCATGATTCAGACTTGTAATCCTTCTCATCCCGTCACCTATACAGCTCGCGAACCCCTTCTTTTTGTATAATTCGTATGCAATGGGGTTCGTTGTACAAAGGTAAAGAGCTAATCCACCATTTTCTTCAAAGCATTTGATTAATGCATCGAGAATAGCTCCTGCCACCCCCTTGTTTCTGTGTTCGGGCGACGTACCTACAAATTCGACCAAACCTATATCAGATTCAGGCTTTGGAGTGAGTAAAACCACAGAACCTAAATATTCACCCCCTGAGTCTCCTAAAAACAGTTTTACACAGAGATTTCCCCTTTCAAGCTCCCCCTTAAGCGCTCTGTCCCTGATGTCGTTCCACCAGAATGTTTTTTCGGCCATTGACTGCTCGAATTCTATCGGCGGCGTCAGGACTTTAATCTTCATCTTCTCTCCATTCTTCAGTTCACAATGAAACTCATCCACATTCTTTACTCCTATTTAAGACTAAAGGCAAGATTCCAATATCAATCAAAGACATCTCAGGAAACATTAAACAAAGCACTTCAGACCCGTTCAAAACATCCACATAGAATAGTAATCCAATTTGAATGGTCTGCGGTTTTCATCCGCAAAGTTGACGAACACCCAGAGGATTACTTAAACGTTGTCAAAACAATCGTATTCCTGTAAAATGTGTTTCCCAATCTCGTACAGTAGCCTTACCGACTGACGCTTCAGTTCCAGGGGTACGTCCATCAGCCTTGTCACCTTTTCTCCCCGATAATGCCATTCACGTCGGAAGTTCGGCCAGACAGCACCGTCTCTGAGAACATTGCCGGCTTCAAAAGTGAAACAACCCTGATAGCCGCTGTCCAGCAGCCCCTGCATGATCGCGTCCATGTTCGTAGTCCCCTGAAAAGGCGCCGTATGCGAGTCCACATCCCCATAGTTGTCCGCTATATGTAAACCGCGCAGCCGATTGCCCAATTCAATAATGCTTTTGTATTGGTCAAGGCCCTGCACGTTCGCATGCCCCGTGTCCCAGCATGCCTGGATTAATGGATGATCGATGTATTCGATTATTTCCAGCAATTCCGCGGATGTAGAGGGGAAATGGCGGGAATTCTCTTTCGTCGGAGCATGACGGTCACAGCTGTTTTCCACCAGTATATGAACGCCTGTTTTCTCCATAACGGGGAACAGTTTCTCAAAAAACTCCCGATTCCGACGCAAGTTCAGCCGGCGATTCTCCCTGGAGGGAAACCCGCCGATATCTTGCGAATGAGTGACAAGATTCGGAATACCCAATCTCGCACAGACCTCAACAGACCGGATCGTTGCGCTGAGAAAGACGTCGAATTCCTCGCCCTCACCATGAAGATCACCGTCGGGTGCATGGGCCTGGCAGAAACCTATTCCCAGTCCGGCAGCGGTTTCACCCGCCGCATCAAACCATTTTTCCCATGCACGGTCCAGCAGGGGCGACTCCGGAAAGATACTGCGGTACAGGCTCAGGTCAAGCATCCGGAAACCGGTGCCTTCAAAAAGCCTGACCTGCCTGGCCGGCTCGTCCGTATATCTTCTGAATACCACTGTGGTTGTCGCCAATTTCATGAACCGCTCCCCAGCCGTTGCCGACCGTCTGCAGTCATTTGCCGGTTGGAATTATTCCAGTAAATTTTGGAGAGCCAGATATCGCCGTTTTCCTCACAGCCATCCCGCATCCACTCTCCGACCACGACATAACTTTTCTCATTGTTGATGGGCCAGACCCAAAAATTGCCGAGTGAGCGCGCCCCTTTCCCCGTCTTTTCTGACCTGTTGGGCACAAAGACCCGCTCAGTATGACGTTTGAGCACGAGTTGCTCCGTATCAATATCGGCCAGATGCAGCGGTGTACGGCTGCGGAAATACTCCTGGTTATCCTCACGAATCCGGGTATAGACCAGCACAAGTCCGTCTGAATGCGGAACCAGCTTTGTCATTGTCGTATGCATGGGAATCTCCTCGCCATCGTCCCACTTCCACGGAACGGGACTGTCCCAGAAACGGCCACCGTCTTCGCTCCTCATGACATACCCGCGTCCGTCTTCGGCCCGTGCGGTCATATAGCATCTCCCGCCGTGCCGCGCCAGGTGCGGTTCCAAAAAACCCCTGGCATAATTATTGGTCAGCGCGTTGGAAACATCCAACGGCACAGCCCGCCCATCTTCAATCCTGGCGACAAGTGTGCGGATTGACCGGCACTCGCCCTTTACATCGCTGTAAAACGGCTGGAGGATCGTATCGGAGTCCAGGTGGATGTAATTCATATACCAGCTCCAGCGCGCATCAGACGGCAGCGTCGTTTCAGCATCACCTTGATCGATGTCTTCCGGCCTCAACGCCAGCTTATTCCAGACATCAGCAGGAGATCTTTCGATCGGCAGCAATGTGCGAAAGTCATCTTCCGTGCGGAAATAATAACATTCCTCATGCTGGTCCCTGCCATACCTGTCGGTTCTGCGCGCACGGAGCTCGCACACTATCGGGCTGCCAGGAATAGAAACCATCTCTGGATGGACCCAGAGATCGTCATGGCTCTGGCCGGGTAAAATGACATCGGTTTCCACCTCTTTCACGAGCGATTCTACGGCTCCTTCAACAACTATTGATTTCTCGAATAACATATTCAGCCTCTCCTTAAAATAAACGAAGATTAATCCTCCTGATATGGTCTCGAAAGCAGGACGGCTTTTTTTTCGAATTCACGCGCGGACTCCGGATCGACATAAACGCGGAAGACACAACGCGGTTCCTTCCGGGAACTCATATCCATGACGGGATAAAGCCCCGCGGCCTCCATCACCGGCTGGATCCACCCCATGCAGTGATCACAGTAAAGTCTGCACGGCTCGGCATCATTATCCAGCACTTTGGACAGGCTTGGGCAGCAATCCATCCGGAACTCGAAATAGCTGTCCGTAAGCGTCAGATGCCCCTGACAGTTCTCTTCATCACGGATACGCATCCAGTAATCATAACACGCCCGGAGCCCGCCTTGTCTGAACTTCTCGGCCAGTTCCATCGTCTGGACGCGTCCCAACTCCTTCCAGTAAGACTCAAGATGTTTGCGCCCTTTCTCCTCCAGCGCTTTGAACACTTCATTGTAAAACCTGACAAAATGGTCGCTGGGAATCATGTTGAGCGCCTCCGGACGGTTTGAACACAGCGCCCGCCACCGAGCACATCGGTCTCTATGTCGAAAGGTGTATTCTTAGACAGAGCGTCATTAATAGTTTCCGTCTGACGGCAGAAAGCCGGGTCGATCGTTATTCCTTTTCTTTGGAGGTAGTCCACAGCCGGGCATCGGTGAACATCCATACGGATTTCATCCGTGCTGCGCTGAATGGAATAATCGCCGTCTTCCCGGTCAAAAAAATAGCACCAGTGTTCGAGCAGATGTTCCGGGCTGCCTTTTTTCAGATCATCATGTATCGCGCGATAAACATTCATGGCCATCTTGCGGAACATTTCATCGAGCAATTCCTGCCCGTATTTTTCCCTTATGTAAGCGATTGTCGCATTTGTCGTCCGGTGGAAGTCCGGATGTATTTCACCTTTTTCTTTATATCTCATCATAATATCTCATCATATCAGATTTTGTTTTTCCCATCGCTTCCGGATAAGCTCTGCCACAAGGGGGCTTCCCTCAAAAGCGCCGTCCTCATTCAGCCTGGAAAAATTAGCCGTCTCGTAAAGGTTGTAAGCGCTGATGTCGCGGTGGCGCCGAATGTTGTCGACTTCAGCGGCGAGATGGTCATGAGGGCCTTCAAAGGAGACGACTCCGCGGCTTCGGGACGACTGGTAAATAAAGGGCTTGCCCGCCTGCCTTGCCTCAAGCCCTATGCGGTCTGCGGCGCGGGCCACGTTTTCAGGACGCAGCATAAACGCCCCCCTGAACTCAACGTAATCGGCTATCTCGCTAATCCATTTTTTCCATTGCCATTCGATGTTACGTGGAACGGGGTCGCCCGGCCACCACATACCTTTCCGATTATCAGGCTGAATCATCACAGCATCTACGTGGACACCAAGCTCCTTGTCGGCGGAATGGAGCAGATCGGCCGCAGCCCGCAAAAATTCGGTATACGCCTCGCCGTTAACACGCTCGGCTTCCGCTACGTTTCCTGCATTCTGCATTTTCTCCCGCGTCGGCGCATTAAAACCGTAACACCACGGATCAGAAGGCTTGTTATGATTGCCCGTGCGTATATTGACACCGTCAACGCCTCGCTCAATACAGAACTGCACATGCTCCAGCCAGTGCTCCCGCACCTCCGGATAAACCGGGTTCAACGCCCCGGTCACATGCTGCGGTTTTCCGCGCATTACCACCAGTTTGCTGCCACCGCAAACCATGGTTTGGTAGCCTTCATGCGCCGGGCTGGCGGTCCTGAATCGGTTCATTTGCTCACACAGCGACGAGAATTTATCGCCATCTTGCAGCACACTTTTCACCTCCGGATGCGAGAAATACCTGCTGATCCCCAGTTCGGCATGACAACGGAAGCGTTCTGCAAGCCGATCAATGTCCGCCTCGGTCGACGCAAGGGATGATGGTATGATATTGCCGTCTTCGTCGGCCAGCTCGACGAGGTGATTTTTTTCATTAATAAACCCCGAAGTGGCACGTTGTGCATCGCACTTGATGAGAAAACAGTCCGTTTGCTCCGGAAATACAAGTCCACCCAGAGTCAACACCCGACATGAGCGATCCTGATACGGGAGCAGCGGCCGATATTCGATCGTCTCGCTCCGCCTTATCGGCCCTTTGTATTCTTTAAACTCCGCATCACGGCTTTTATTGCACGAATACAACGACAAGTCTTCTACTTTGATACCCGTTTCATCGGTACCATGGCCGACCAGGCGAATTTCTTTCACCGCTCCGCCGGGGTCGGCCGCATCGCGGGGGTCCCGCTGAAGGCGCATCTCCGGATGCCGGGCAACAAACGGACGCACATCGCCTACACGGCCGTCTCCTTCATCAAGAACCGGAACGCCAGGCGGAACCGGAAGACCGAGAGGGGCTTTACGCCCCCCACCGAGCGCGCCTTCAAAAGGTTTGAATATCACATCGAACCGCATGCCGTGCCTGTGAGCCGCTTCGCATGCTCTTTCAAGAAGATCGAATCCGGCCGGTGAATCCTTATCATAGATTGACCAGACCGTATCCAGTATCCACTCGTGGCGAACAGACCCGAGTTCCGCACAGTACCGCATCATATCGTCGATGTTTTTTTCAGTAAACCATTGACCCGCTCTGCTAAGATCATCAACAAAATCCGTTGTCGTACATAACTCTTTTTTCATTTTTTATCCCTCAGGATAGTTCAAATCATTCCGACTTAACCTTGATCTTTTAGGCGCTTAGATTCCGTACATCATTAACAAAATGAGGATGTACAGAAATAAAATAAAAATCCTTATTGTCTTGAAAAGAATTAGCCTCTTATCCGTTTTAGAAAAGGCGAAGTGACATTGGGGCTGCAGAGCCCTTTCTTGCTCAGGGCGAGTTTCACCGCATACACCCAGTCGATGATTTTCTCCGGCCCCAACATGTCATTCATTTTCGCCGAAAACTGCTGCTGATACTCGAAAGCCGCCGTTTTGTCACCCTTGCGCGCGGAATCGTAGAGACTCAGCAGAGTATCGAGAAAAACAGTGCCGCCGCCGGTGATAACCCCGTCGGCCCCGTTCAGCAGACTGATATCATACACACTTTCGTGCCCCTGGAGGATCGCACAGTCCCTTTTCTCCCTATCGGGGTGTGAGCGCAGAAGTTCGGCAAAAAGCGAAAAATCACAGCTCGAGTCCTTCACTGCTTTGACATTGGGCAGTTCCATAATTTTCAGTACCGTCTCGGCCGATGCCTTATTCCCCGTCGTGCCCGGGCAATGATAAAATACGCACGGACAGTCCAGGGAATTGCTGATACGCTCTGCCGACTCATACAGGCTGTCGGGATGGGAGAAGCTGTAATAGAACGGTGTCGTGAACACGAGATAGTCAGGACCGCACGCCGCGACTTCTTTTCCGCGTTCGATCATCCGACGCGTCGACGTATCACCAATACCAGCCAGCACGGGCACACGAGAATCGACGTATTCAACCGCTTTTTCGACAGCAACCAGTCGCTGTGAATCTACGATGGCCGCGCCCTCGCCCATATTGCCCAGCACAAAGATACCGGATACGCCTGTATCAATCACATAGTCCACCAACTTTTTAAGCGCTACCGTATCCACATCTTCATTTTCTTGAAGTGGAGTGGGAATAGCGGGAATGACTCCTTTCAGTTGTTTCATTTCATCCTCCTTGCAAATGTTAAAATTTGAATAATCATTGGTTCCACGTCTGACTTTTGCGTTCGGCAAAAATAAAAACCAACCTTACCTTACTGATGAGAAAACCCCGGGTTCTCACCTGACATAAGCTGTATTAGATAAAATCACATTCTCGAATTTGCATACTGAGCTCAAAGCGCCAGGCTGTTATCCAGAGAACACCGGGACTCGGTTCAAAAATCTGGGGATAGGACACTTCGCTGCCGGGATTTCGGGCGACGATCACCGGAGACGTCCAGGTCTCGCATTCATCTTCGGAAAAGCTGACGGCTAATTCTTCACGAAAATTGCTCGAGGGCGTCGCCGACCACACACCGTCGCCCCCCTTGAGCTGAACGTCTTGTTTCCCTGCCGGATAAAACCGATTCCCTGCTCATTTTGCCTCGAGAGAGCCCATTGTTCCTGTTCTTTTGAAAATCGACTATACATAGTTTTTCCTCATTTCCTTTATTATTATTTTTTTTCTTATCCAATACTGACCGGGCACCCGGATTCAGCGCTTTCTATGGCCCCGAAGACCATGGCAAGGCTTTTAATATTATCTTCGCATACCGTCTGCGGTTTGCCCCCCTCCTTAACACACTCAATAAACTCCCGTATGCAGGCTTCGTGCCCATACGGTCCCTGTGGTTTCTTATCACATTTTATTTCCTTTGTACTGCGTATCAGCCCTTTGTCTTCAGAATCCACTACCACTTCGGCCCGGGGCGAATCCTCATCCCACAAAATGGTACCTTTGGTGCCTATAATGCGCCATGAGCCTGCCCATGGGGTATTATAGCCCTCCGAACACCATGACCCCCGATAGTTGAATACAATTCCGCCGGTCATCTGGAAAATACACATGGCGGAAGCTTTTCCGCCATACCATGATTTCACCGGATTAAAGGCCTTGCAATAGACCTCGACGGGGTCGGCCCCGGTCAATTGTCTTGCCTGATCAAATGTATGTATGGCCATGTCGAGAAGAAGTGGATGGTTCATCATCGTTCGAAATCCGGAAAAATGTGC
>PUNP01000122.1 GCA_003551785.1 Candidatus Brocadiaceae bacterium
CCGATTTTCACCGCAGTATCGTACAAAAAAAATCGTTTGATTTTTAGAATTTTGAGGAATGTCCGGGAAAAATATTCTTTTCCTCGACTGGTCCGGTTTTTTCCCCTTTTTCCTCCCTTCTAAAACAGAGTATCCCCGTAAGTTACTGCGATACTGCATCATAATTGTCTTATTCAGGCGTCTTGGATTATCCGCAAAAAATACGCTTAAAACTCATTTATGGTATTATATTCGCTTTTTAAGCTCAAAAAACGGCATGGAACCATACATAAGCAACTGGCTTGTTCAATGTTACGCGGGAACGGCACCTTTTTTATGACGGCACCTTTTTCATGCTAAATGTATACTTGATTGAAAGATCAAAATCGAGTATCATAGCAACAATGGCCAGCGTGGTCCACTGAATCTATATGATTGAACGATTATTTTTTTTCGTCTTTATTGAAGCGCTATTGAAACGTTTCAAGATGAGTTGGTATGAAAAGTAAAAAATCTACCATAATTGATGTAGCACGATGTGCAGAAGTGAGTCTCGGTACTGTGTCGAGGGTTATAAACGGTCACGGCACTACGGAGCTCACGCGTGAAAAAGTACTTGCCGCAATCGAAAGACTGGACTATCGTCCCGATATGTTTGCACGCGGCACTCGTTCCGAGCGAAAAAACTGCATGGGAATTCTTGTAGAAAGCTCCCTGGACAGGGGCAATCCTTGGCTCGAGAAAACAATCATGGCAATGCTCGAAATACTGTCGCAGTCTCCGTACCAGTGTATGGTTGATTTCTGGGACTCCCAAAGCGAGACCCTGCCGGTGCTGCTTGACAGGGTTGACGGCTGTCTGTTGCTTGGTTGTTTCCCGGATGCTTTTTTCCGGCGCATCGAAGAACGGCGCAAACCGGTGCTGGTGACCTACGATGAGAAAATGCCCTATCAGCCGGGCGTAAGCATCAAGATCGACTGGAAAGGCGGAATGCATAGCGCAGTACAATACCTGCTTGCACAGCAGCACCAGCGCATCGGCCTCGTGCTTTCCGGAAAGCATAGCCCGGCACCCACCGCCAGGTACGAGGGTTTCATCGACTCACTGAACCATTTCGGTGTGCAGGTTGACGATTCGCTTATAGCCGCCTGCAACGCCCCTTCGGAAGGCTATCTCCACAAAGGCGCCGAGCTGACGGAACAACTGCTGCATCGTCACCCCGAACTTGACGCCGTCATTTACGCCAGCGATTACATGGCACTCGGAGGCATGGAAATGCTGCGGAAAAAGGGGCGCAGCGTGCCCGATGACGTCAGTGTGGTCAGCTTCGATAACACCGACTGGGCGCGTATCGCCGCGCCCCCGCTGACCACTGTGGGCGTGGACCACCACCTGCTTTGCAGGCGCCTTCTGGGGGCAATAGAGGCCCTGAAGGGGTTGCGCAACGGCATGCCGGAACTCCATATGGAGCCCCGGCTTTACAAACGCGAAAGCACCTGTGCACGCAACAAAAAACGCCTTTTCTCTCATAGTAAGGATGAGTAAAAAAACGACTTTAACGTTTCTTTTCTGGAAAAGGGAAAAAACATTGAAATTTAAACGGAACCAGAGCTTGTGCCTTATAGGCCGGTCGTCTCCAATATTAAAATCACTTGACATTTTTTTCAACTGGGCCAAGTCGAAAAGCGTCCTCGGCGTTGCGCAGGAACCCTACACGGACTGGGAATGGGAGGATACAGGCAAGCGTATCGGCGGTCCCAAACTGTTCAGACTGCCGGATGGACGGTTTGTAGTCGGTGGGCGGCTTTACGGCCCGACCAGAACCTCGCTCTGCTTACTCGATGAGGCCGAGGCAACGCTGACCGAGGTGCTGACGTTGCCGGACGAGTGGCTTTTTCTGCTCGACCCGGCCGAGATCGGCGAAATATCGGGCTACCACCGCTCGGGCGAGCTCGGCGGCAACTGGCGGCCGATGAAGACCAGTTCGCGAAGCTGGTCGGATCAGGGTCTGCATTACTACAAAGGCGTCGCGTGGTACCGTCAGAACGTCGAAATCCCGGCGGAATATGAGGGCCGGGCGCTTTACCTGTGGTTCGGCGGCGTGGATGCGAAAGCTCATGTGTGGATCAACGGCGAATTCGTCGGCACCAGTGAAGAACCCGAAGAGGGGCTCCCGGGCGTGCCGGGGAGTTTTCAGCCGTTCGACATGCCGGCGGCCGGAGCCGCCGCATACGGAGAAGAAAACTGGGTTGTTGTCAAGATAGAGAATCACAGTCTGGCGGAACTCGGCACGGGCGGGGTTCTGGCCCCGGTGATGTTCTGGTCACCGCATGATCCCGACTGGAAGCCGGGTGATTGAGGTCCGGCATACAGCCGAATTTGATGCGTATATTTCCAGTAAAATGGGTTCGTTTTTCTTTTTTTACTCAATAGGTGTCCAAAAATGAGTCACTATATCGCAGCTTTGAAGGGAGGTGGAAAGGGCATAGTGCGACGGAACGGTACAGTCGTGACGGCAATCTCTGCGCTAAAAAAACGAAATAACCAAAGATTATCCGTAAGTTATGCAACTAAGCATTAGCCTTGGGTTGCAATAGCCTTGCTTTTTGTACTATAATCTTTGAATGGGTTATACATGAATTGATAATAAAAAAAGGCTAAATTTGCTGATTTTTGCCTATTCATTTGTACCATGAGCGAAAACATGATAAATTTAGAATAAATTGAAATGAGCTGCATGTGAGTAAGGGAAATGAGCCGCCTTGCCCATGCAGATGTCCGATCCATGGTTGGGTTGGAAAACTATTGTGCGACAGGCTCAGAAGAGGAGTGCAAGCATGTTTAAAAAGAAATGCAATGCAGTTTTGAAAGGCGGTAGGTTGGCGGCTTTTACGTTTTTCGTTTGTACATATGCGGTTTTGAGTGTTGAAGGATTCAGCGCTTCACATGGCGAAATAACACTGTACGAGCCGGAGTCCGACCCACCGTCGGTCTATATGGCTCATGAACCCGATGAGACCGAGCGGTATGCAGCGGAGGAACTCGCCCGCGTGCTGGGCGTTATGACCGATGCCAGTGTGGATGTTATTGAGGTGGATAATGCCGAAAATGTGCCCGGCCCGATAGAGGGAGCGGTTTTCGTCATCGGCGAACTTGCCGAAGAGCTCGGACTGCCGATGGAGAAAAACTCCGCGGCCGGCGACGGTTTCCGCTATGCCGTGCGCGATGGCCGTGTGCTGATAGTAGGCGAATCGCCCGCGGGCGTTCGCCACGGCGTTTTCGCTTTTCTCGAGCACCTCGGTGCGGGATGGTACACGCCGGGCGAGATAAGCGAGGTCATCCCCCGGCGTGACAGCGTGAGCGTGGCGACGGTTATGGACCACAGCGAGGTCAGCGATTCGGTGAACAGGCGTTTCTGGTACGGCGGGGCCGGCAGCAGCGGCGCAGCACGCAATGCAAAACGTGAGTGGACGAAGCGCATTGGCGGATTTAACACCATAGGATCATGGAATCATGCGTGGCGCGGACTGGTGCCGCCCGGTGAACATTTTGAAGACAACCCGGAGCTGTTCAGCTACAATCGCGAACGCGGCGAACGCACGACGCGTCAGCTCTGCACGACCAACCCGGAAACGATCCGCATCGCCGCTGATACGCTTAAGCAGCGTATGAAGGCGAACCCGGACGCCAAAGTCTTTGCGGCCGGGCCGAACGACGGAGGCGGGCTGTGCGAGTGCGACGACTGCCGGGCCGTGGACGATCCGGATTACAAGGAACCCTCGCGGGGGATGGTTGACGCAACGGACAGGATATTCCGTTTTGCCGAGGAACTGGCAGAAATTACCAGCGAAGAATATCCTGATCGCCAGCTCGGTATCCTTATCTACAGCGATTATTCCCGCATACCCCGAACGATTGACGATCTGCATCCGAACGTGCGCCCGCAGTTTGCTCCGATACGCCGCTGCCGCCTGCACGGACCGGGGCATCCCGAATGTCACTGGAACCAGCTCTGGGAAGAGGAGATATACGGCTGGGCGGACATAACCGATAACCTGGGGTTTTATATCTACAACTACAATCTTGCCGACACGCTGCTTCCGCTGAGCAAGATCAGTTTTTACCGCAGTTTGCAGGATGTGGTCGGGCGCATAGACATTGATGAGCTCGACTGGGTTTTCGAGACCATGGATTCATGGTCTCAGCACGCGCCCCATCACTATCTCAGCGTTCGCCTGAGCTGGCGCAGCGATATTGATATTGAAGAGACCATGGACCGGTTCTTCGACGGTTTTTA
>PUNP01000306.1 GCA_003551785.1 Candidatus Brocadiaceae bacterium
GTCTTAACACAGAAAGCATCGGGCCGGGGGCACAAAAAACCGCAGTTTTCATACCTCGACGCTGCAATTCCGCGCCGAGATAGGATACATACTCGTTAGTCCCCCTGGCCTCAAGCTCAGTTGCGATAAAAAGCACTCTCTCCAATCGCATACAGTAACTCCGTAAATATTCGGGAAAACAGAAATAATTCAGCGAATCCGATATATCTCTAAAACTATCATTCTACCGGGAATAAAAGTTAATACTCAGTGAACCCCGTGACATCTTTGCCCGCTCAGCACTTTGTACTGAGGAACAGCTACAGTTTACGCTGAATCTTAAGATGCAAATTAAGTTTGCAACCTTCTCTCTAAAACTGCTATGATATAATAAATCGTCTTTAATTTCCAGTCGAATACTTTTACTTACGAGGGAAAAATGGATTCTTTGAACAGCACTGAGCACAAAAACGTTGCTCTTTTGATCGATATTATTGCCAATCATACATTTACTTTTGCCGTCAGCATGTTTTTATTTTTCTCATTAATTGCTCTCTCCCCGTGTTTCGCCCAAAACGAAAATAATGGAACAGAAGAACAAACTCTGCCTTCAGAACTTGTGAATCTTTTTGAAAGAGTTAACGAAGCCAATGAGAAACTTGAACACCTCACCGCTGATATTAACTACCAGCGCGCTATACCGCTTCTTGGCGATTCGGAAGTTTCCAGCGGAAGCTTCGCTTTCATCCCACCAGACAAAATATATTTAAAACTGGGAGAGCCGCGCAATGAAGAACTGGTCTCCGATGGTGAAAAGTGGTTTGTCGCTGATCATAACGCGCGTCAGGTCGAAATATACGCTGCGGATAAAGACATGGCCGTAGCTGAATCGGCGTTTTTGAAAATAGGATACGGCAGTGATATGAGTACCCTCGCCGAAGAATATGACATTAGCCTTCTTGAGCAAGGTGAGGTCGATAAACAGGAAGCCGATCAGGAAACCAGATCGGATTTAGCGGGGAAAACAGAATTCTGGCACCTGCGATTCGAGCCTAAAGATAAACAAACACATGCACACTATGAACAAATGGAGGTGAAGATCACTGACCGTTTCTACCTGCCGGAAACCATCATTCTGCATGAAAGTGATGGAGAAATATTGCATACTTTCGAACTGCAAAATATTGATTTAGATGCAGAAATATCACCGGAAATATTTGAATATGAACCGCCCAGAGGCTATTCTATCATTACACCGTAATATTAATATGCACGCCAACTATCCTGTGCGGCACCCCCTGATCATCGATATCATAACTCTTTCCACGCCCTGAAATCCAGACCCAGCGCCCGTCTTTCCTTTTCATCCTGAATTTTTCTTCAAACGGCTCCCCTTTTTTAACAGCGTCCTTAATCCTGGGCACAACTTCCTCGCGGTCATCGGGATGCAGAAGGTCAAACCAGGATTGGAAATTTGCTGGAAATTCACCGGGATCGTAACCTAACATCGTATAATATCGCGGGCTGAAATACGTTTCATCCGTGTCCAGATTCCAATCCCAAAAAGCATGTTCTGTCGCATCAAGCGCCATGGACAATTGCTTGCTATTAAGACGCATTTCCTCCTCTAACCGGTATTTCTCCGTTATATCATTAAATACTAATACTACACCTGTGATCGGTTCGGAGTCTAACTGAATCGGCGCTGCAGTATCGGCTATCTGGTATTCACTACCATCTCGTGAAATCAACGTTGTATGGTTGGCTAAACCGCATATTTTACCCGTATCTAAAACCTTCCGCACGGGATTATGTTCTTTTTGACGGGTATGAGTATTTACTATATAGAAGACTTCCTCTAATTGATACCCGCATGCAGAATCGGCATCCCAGCCAGTGAGTTTTTCAGCCATACGGTTCATACGCATAATTTTACCTTTACAATCGGTAACAATGACACCGTCGCCAATGGAATGCAGCGTCACACTAAGGTTTTGTTCGCTTTCACGTAACTTTTCCTCTGCCACTTTTCTTGCCGTAATATCGACAATGACCCCTTCAATCCTATCCAGGGTGCCATCTTCTGATAAAACACTCCGGCTTCGCTCATGCACCCACCGCACCGTCCCGTTTTTATGTTTTACACGGTATTCAAAATCATGAGCTGCCTGGTTGTCCACCCCCAGCTGGACTTCCCTAAGCACACGTTCTCTGTCATCGGGATGAATGACACTGGCATAACTTCTAACCTCGTTATGGTTAAAGTCAGATGCCCTATAGCCGGTAAGCATCTCAATCTCGCAGCTAATATATTCCATTGACCAATGCGGGTCAAAAGCACAGCGGTAAAACACGCCGGGGATGTTTTCCACTAACTGCTGAAACTCCTTCCGGTCTTGTTCTTGCTTTTTCATGAGTTTGCGCTGTTTTGCAACAATTTCCATCTGACGCAGGTTAGCGGCCCCCAGCTCGGAGAGCATATTGGCAAGTTTGGAATAAAAACTCATGACCGAAGACAACGTTTTCCGGTCAAAATGCGGAACGGATTCCAGGGCTTTTAGATAAGCATCTTCATCAAAACCATATTTTCGTGCTTGAGCGCGAAACAGTTCCCTGTTCGGGCTTTCGCCTTCGGAGAAAAATTGACCACAGAACACATTCCCTACCTGTTTGCCGGCAACAATGACAGGCGTTGCCATATCCCAAAGATGGTTCTTGCACTTGTATAGTTTAAACTCTCCCTTCTCCACACCGCTCGAAAGGTATATGTCGCTTTCTATGCAATTTTTAAGGGTATCGGGGTGTTTTCGGTGAAAATCAGTGCATAATTTCTGCCAACCGACGGCGACAAGTACATTGCCTTGTATATCAACTATTGCCGAACCTATACCTTTAAGGTCATAAAAATCTTCCATCATCGACTGAACTTGTTCGGCATCAAGTATCTCCCTCAACCCGACAGATTCGACCCTGCTCATAACTTCCGATTCCCCTTTGGATTCCTTACATTCAGATCGCATATCTGTTTTCCAATTGAATTAGATTCATTTTATTGACATACATTCACTTTAGCTCATTTCCGGGTAAAATACAAGGGGAAATATTTTTTAACCGAATTGGACCTGCTGCCTCTACACAAGTCCTCCACTCCATGCTGCAGCTACAAGTCTTTTAAGTCGTGAATTCAGTGACCATTTTACGTTGTCATCACCGTGCCCTGTGCCGGTGGGATACTGATTCAGAGCTATGTAATGATTTCTCACACTGCAACCGTACTGCTTATATGCCCACTGCAGCTGTGAATCATCATTCTACCGGCACAGGGGACGATAGTGATATAAGGGAATCCATGGGAGCTTACAATGTTATGACGTATGGATCAATCCCAAAAGGGAAATTGTGCTGCAGGCTGATCAGCGGCCTTTTTTACCGCAGCATTGCTTATATTTTGCCCCGCTCCCACAGGGACAGGGATCATTGCGTCCCACCTTCTTATCGACGACTATTGGTTCTTTCACCGCTGTTTCGCCACCGGCATTTTCTGCGTACTGCTTCTGTTTTTCGGCATTGCGTGAGACATCAAATTCTTCATGTTTTGCCGACTGTTTTTTCCACACACCATCAACCTTACGCTCTTCTTCTCTAGACTTAACTTGAGCACGAAAGAACATCTCGGTGAACTGCTCGGCAATGCTGCCCATCATTTCGTCGAAATGCGCGCCACCCTCAATTTTATAAACGATTTTGGGATCATGCTGGGCATAGCCGCGCAAACCGACCCCGCTTTTGAGCACATCCATTGCATGGAGGTGGTCTTTCCACTTCACATCGATAGTACGCAGCATAAGTGCTCTGGCGAATTCGAGCATTGGTTTCTCACCGACCTCCTGGCATTTTTCTGAGAAGATAGTCTCCACCCGTTCGAAGAGATATTCCTCAATTTCGATGTTTGAGTTAATTTTATCCGGCGGTATGTCCGGCGTTCGCTCAAACTTGCGCTCGAACCAGGCGGCCAGTCCCTGAATATCCCACTCATCGGGAGATTTCCGGGGGTCGATATACATATCCATACCATCGACAATAGTATCTTCTGCCAGAGCGACGACCTCATCTTCAATCCCATCACGCTTAAGCAGTTTTTGTCGCCAGGTATAAATGGTTTTACGCTGCTCGTCCATCACTTCGTCGTATTCGAGCAGGTTTTTCCTTATTTCAAAATTGTATTCTTCCACCTTCTTCTGAGCCTTTTCGATCCACCGGCTGACCATTTTACTTTCCAGCGCCATCCCCTCTTCCA
>PUNP01000712.1 GCA_003551785.1 Candidatus Brocadiaceae bacterium
ACGGTGGCCCGCACTGCCGAATCAAAAACGTTGTGATCGGCGGCAGGTAGTACCTTCGCTCCCCGCACTTAACCCGAGCAGGCCGGAAAAGTCGGTGTTAGTTGCCGGTTGCTGGTGCACGTAAATCCTCAGTGAAGTGCGTCTACATCAAAACTTACCTCTCGCAGAGGGTTAGTCCTCAGTAAACCACGTAGCATGAACACCGGCACAGGGCACGGTGGTGATATAGTAACGTGGTGTAACCGTTAAGCTTAATGGTTACAACGTGGTTCACTGAATACTTACGGCGAGCTTCCGCCATGCTTTCCACTTTACCAGATTCCAGCTCAGATATCACTTGCATCTTAAATGCTTCACTATATCTCACTACACCTGCTTAGCCATTTTACTCGTCCTCCATAATAGATTATACTGTCAACCTATTTCAGGACGACACACCAACAACTGACAACCAGCAACCAACAAACTTTTTGCCAAAAAAACAAGGAAATTACAATTAAGATATTAATGGTTGCTAATTTCACCTCTCAACGCCATCCTGTGCCTTGCACCCCTTGTTAAAAGCATGCTTAACACACCTCATATCCGTCACTGTATCTGCCATATCTATCAAAAAGTCAGGCGCATCCCGTCCTGTTAAACATAGTATAACATCTTCAGGAGTGCTTTCAATCAGCGAAGCTACCTTATCTGGTGAAATCAGCTTCTTACTCAACGCCCCACAAATTTCGTCGAAAACTATTAAATCATAACGCCCTGAGGCGGCAGCTTCTGAAGCTAAAAGCACCCCTTGCTCTGCGGCCTTTTTATGTTTTTTAAAGTTAGAACTGCTTTCCGGAGGGATAAAGCCCAGCCCGGTGCGGATAAAATCCACATGTGTATTATTTTCAAAAAATAACGCCTCACCGGTCTCGCTATCAGCGCTTTTAACAAATTGTATGAAACACACGCGCATACCATGCCCGAGCGCACGCACAACCATGCCAACCGCCGCCGTCGTTTTCCCCTTTCCAGCTCCCGTAAATAATAATACTCTTGCTTTATCAACCATAGTACTATATTACCGGCTATAGGTTTTTATGCCCACTTTAGCCGAGAATCATCGAGTTCGCAGACAAATCAAACTCAATACCAATACGCATTGTAAAAATCAGATTGACGCCATCGGAGCTCATCGTTATCTTTCCATTGCACATGACCGTCCATATATCCTATGTTTATTCCGCTCCAGCCTAACGTGCGATGATTGCGATAATAATCGCCGGAAGAACCCCCAATCTGCCTGTAATAATTATAGCTGGTTGGATGGTCAGGCCCCCCGACATCTCTGCCGTAGAACTGGGCGTCTGTCAGTGCCGGCTGCTCGGAAGCGGATGGGATATAATAATTACTTGTCCGCGTATAGTTGGGCATATGGGGGAAGCTTCTCAGATTTCTGCCCAATAACCTCCTGTTCGGCACGAATGCCCTTGGGTTATCCTCAGAAGTGGATGGTCTGAACCGTGCATCCCAACCAAAAATAGAATCGGTACTGGTCCAAATGCCTTCGCTGGAATTCCACCCGCGAGTAGCTGTACCAAACAAATAAAAATATGTAGTATGCAGCCTGCGAGCACGATTGCGGATTGGTCCGCGATCCCATCCCTGTCCTGACCGTCCCGGTGGAGGTGTAAAGTCGGGACAGGCCAGCATCGGCGGATGATAGCCTTTATCTTCGTGATCAACAAACGGCATATAATCCGGAAGCCAATCTGCAAAATCACTGGCTTGATCCAACACAAAGGAGTACGATGGGCTCAGCCCCCGCCAGCCCCACCCGTCGTTGTCATCGGCATAATAGCTCATACTCATGAAAATTTGACGCGTGTTGACTGAACACGAAGCCACGCGCGCCAAACCACGTGCGCGCTCCAGCGCCGGCATCAGCATCGCCGCCAGGATGGCGATGATCGCTATCACCACAAGAAGTTCGATTAAAGTAAACCGTAACATCTTACGTACTAAGTTAACCATGATACGTCCTCCCATTAAAATAGGTTAAAGGACTAACAGTTACACTAAATACATTTTAGTAGAAAAAAAAATAAGTCAAATGAAGCCACATTTTTTTTTCCCCCGTGTTCACAATCTACCTCACCGACCAAACCGCGCGTGTGGTTTTCCCCCACGCGGCTTTCCCCTTGCGATTCATCCAACGGCTTTCGCTCTCAGTAGTTTCGGCACGTAACAAAGCCCTCGCTCATAGAAGAAGCTGTTCGGCCATCTACGATAACCGGTGATATCCTTCCTCTGTCTGTTCCGTCTCTGATACAGACGAAGTTGTTTGCAAGCATACGCCGCAAGCTTCAGGGCCGCCGCATATGAGTTGCCTATCCGAAAGTAATTTGCCCAGCCTCTCAAAGTTCGGTTTAGCGCCGCGATCACCTCCTCGACCGGCGCGCCCAATGGTATGGACATGACCCGCTCTTTGATATTCCGGCATACTTTCTTCATGCTCTTGGCCCGCGGATACTTGATTCGTACGAAACACTTCCCGCGAAATGAGTAAGCTTCCTTATACGTGAACCCAAGGAAGTCAAAACCTTTCCTGACATGCGTCAGTTCGGTCTTCTCCTCATTCAGCGTAAGATACATCGCCTCAAGCATCCCCCGCGCCTTCTCCAGCGCCCTCTCGGCCTCCTGCTTGCTGTCACACAAAATCACCATGTCATCTGCAAACCGCACGAGTTTGCCGTCACCGTCATCGCTATCGTCCCAGTTCCGGTCAAACTCATGGAGGTAGATGTTACTCAAAAGCGGCGACAACACCCCACCTTGCGGCGTCCCCTGCTCGTTCGGCCTCACCAGTCCATCTTCCATGATTCCGGCCTTGAGCCACTGGCGTATAAGATAAAGCACGCTTTTGTCCGTCACGCGCCTGCGCACCAGCTCCATGAGACGCTCGTGGTTTATGGTGTCGAAATAGCTCTTGAGGTCTAAATCCACCACCCACTTGTGCGAGTTGGCGAGTTTATGCACGCAATTTGCCGCTTGCGTATTGCTCCGGCGCGGCCTGAAGCCGTAAGAACATTCGCAGAAATCAGGCTCGAACAGGGGTTCTATAACCAACTTCACCGCCATCTGTACCACTCGGTCTTTGATGGTCGGTATTCCGAGCGGTCTCTTCTTACCACCGCCCTTGTCAATATAGCTCCGCCTGATGGCCTGAGGGTTGTATCTTTTCTCCTCCAGTTCATCCATAATCTCGAAGAGAAACTCATACACCCCTTCTTCTTTGATCTGCTCTATTGTGACTCCATCCACACCGCCGCTACCGGCATTGCGCGCTACTCGCCGCCATGCTTCTACCATCACTTCATACGAATGGACTTCCTTGTACAAAATGCCGAACCTTCTGTTGCTGCTTCGCTTGGCCGCGCGATATAGTTTCCGCTGAAAGGACCTGACCCTCTTATCCGTCGAGATGTATTGAGCTTCTTCAGCATCCATCTCAGGTCTCCTCCTAACCTCGAAAACGTTCGCAAGCTAATGGCCCTTTGCTACGGGCGGTTTTGCTGTCCGCCCGATCTTCGCTACTATGGCCATCTCCGAACCTGACCATGACATCATCCCGGCTTTCAGCATCTCGCCTTATGCCGGCCTTATCCTGCAGACGTCTCAGTTAAATTACATTTTCCGGGCCCGGGCAGACGCCTGCCCGGCCAGGTTGTTTGATCCAGGGACAACCCACTTATCGTCGTAACCCTCATCCACTTCGGAATCATGGCAGGACTCCCCGGTTGCCTTTGATCAACTTTCCACGCATGCCGCCATCTTTTACACCGTCGGTCGAGCGATTGCTTGTTCCCATTTTCTTCATCGCCCGTATCAGGCTTCCCCCATAGAACGAAGGGTCGCCTACCCGAATACCCCCGACTCTGCCAGCAATTCCTGTCGGGTTACCTTTACGATGCCTGCGAAAGTTCGTCTGCCTACGGCCTGCGTGTTCGTCTCGCCACTCCGACTGGCTCCGGGTCACCATATCGACCTGACATGGTTTCCCTTCTGGCGGACTTTGTCACTGCGCGTCGAGGTTCGGCTCTCCATTGAGTAGCGTTCCCCCGGCAGTCAGACTACGTGCCTGAAATGAGAAATTGGCACGGCTGGGACATTTCACCCAGCAAGTTGACCCGGCCTTAACCGGGCACACGTTCTATTAGGGTAAATTTGAACGCCTTCTGTATATGCTTATACATCTTTACTCCTCCCTGAAATGAGGATTAAGATGAA
>PUNP01000588.1 GCA_003551785.1 Candidatus Brocadiaceae bacterium
CGGTGCTGAGCGCCGGCAGGAGCATGGCCGCGAGTATGGCGATGATGGCTATCACTACTAGTGCCTTGTAACACAAATTATTGACAATTAAGTTTTCTTGGGGCATACTACTTCTTAAAGGATAAAGGAGGTGTCCCCATGAGAACCAAGAGTCCGATTAAATTAAAACTGAATGAGCGTAAGTTGCTGGAGCAGCTTGTAGGGATGGGCACTGAAAAAGCGCGGAAGATAACACGCGCACGAATATTATTGATGGCCGATGAGGATAAAACAGACACCTATATAATAGAGTCGTTGAAAGTGGCTCGGAATACTGCCCGCCAGGTTCGTTCAAGATATATCCATGAAGGGTTGGAAGCTGCGGTGGGTGAAAAAGTCCGGACAGGAGCCCCAAATAAATTCACTGGCAGACAGAAAGCTAAGATCATAGCCATTGCCTGTTCCAAGCCGCCGGAAGGCCGCAACCGCTGGACGCTGCGTTTGATTGCTGATAAAGCTGTAAAAATGGAGATATCCGATGAGATATCTCATCAAACCGTAAAAAGGATTTTAAAAAAAACGAACTTAAACCTCACTTGAAGCGGCGATGGTGCATTGGACAGATTACAGCGGAGTTTATATGGCGGATGGAGGAGCTTTTGGATACATACGAGCGGGATTATGACCCTTCGGTGCCGGTAATATGTTTTGATGAACGTCCCGCCCAGTTGATAGGTGATGTTGTTGTGCCGATTGCAATGAAGCCGGGAAAAGTTTTGCGCGAAGATTGTCATTACAAGCGGAATGGGACCTGTTGTGTGATGATGGCAATTGAACCGCTGGCAGGTAAACGCATTGTTGAAGTTAAAGAGCGGAGAACAAAAAAAGATTATGCCATTTTCATGAAGAGGGTTGAAGAAGCGTATAAAGAAGCAGAACAGATTATCCTTATTCAGGATAATCTTAACACCCATAATCCTTCTTCGTTTTATGAAACATTTGAACCAGAGATTGCCTTTGGCCTGACAAAGCGGTTCCAGATGGTCTACACACCGAAGAAAGCAAGTTGGTTGAATATGGCCGAGATAGAACTCTCAAGTCTCTCAAGGCAGTGCCTCGATCGTCGCATAGGAGACCTTGAAAGTTTCTCAAAAGAAGTGGGGGCATGGACCAACAGACGGAACGAAGAAAAGACCGCGATTACCTGGCAATTCACGAAAAATGATGCCCGGGAAAAACTCAACAGGCATTACGAAACTATCAGGAAGTAAATTGCCCTGTGTTTCTCACGGTGATTCAGGTTTTGCTTTTGGTAAAAATCTCAACCTGCACTAGAGGAACACCCGCTATAATATCTTGTGATTATGATGCCATGATAGTAAAATTCCTACATGTCCGGCAGGAAAAGAAACACATAATCATTTTAAACTAGAGCGAATAGATGGATTTATCAAAAGTTAGACAAGCGGCGCGCTTACTACCTGGTCCTTTGTTGCTTGCGTTGACAGTAATCATCCTCAGAAAAGCGCTTTTCACGGGAGAGGAAATTTTCCTGAGTAGCCAAGAATGCGACATCTTCCACCAGTTTATGCAATGGAGGGAGTTCGGGTTTTCCGAACTCCGGCGAGGAAATATTGCTCTCTGGAATCCTTACCTTTTTTCAGGCGCACCGTATTTCGGCACGTTTCAGGCTGCTTTGCTTTATCCCCTCAATTTAATATTTCTCTTTCTGCCTCTGCATCTTGCCGTGAACTGGAGCCTGGCGCTTCATATTTTTCTTATCGGCTATCTAACCTATAAATGGCTGTGTTACAGGGGGATGTCCCAGGTATCATCTTTTTCAGGCGCGGTTATATGCATGTTTTCGGGCCCAATATTTTTCCGGGTGTTCGCTGGGCATATATCACATCTTTCTACGATGGCCTGGGGGCCGCTTCTTTTCATGGCTGTTGACGGGACGGACAGGGAGCCCGGTGTTAAATGGGCTCTTGCCGGCATGGCTGCCGTGGCCATGATGGCTTTAGGGGGGCATCCCCAGTATCTTTTCTGCACGGCAATCGTCGGACTGCTATATTTCTCCCTCTGCCTTATAAAATCTAAAAACCGCCCAAAAAAGATTTTTCTCTTTGCGTCCATCCTCGCGGGGGGAATACTCCTTTCGGCGGTTCAAATATTTACCTCTTTGAGCGAATCAGCCGAGGGAATTAAGAGCGGCGGAGCAGCTTACGGGTTTGCCTCGTCTTTTTCGCTACCCCCGGAATCAGCTGTCACGCTTCTTGCACCCGGATTTTTCGGGGATTACGCTAATGCTCCGCACTGGGGGAGGTCCCTGGCCTGGGAATCTTCGTTTTTTATGGGAGTGGCGGGGTTTCTGCTGGCTGTCTGCGGATTATTCCTGGGCAAACCCGCGCACAAAAGATTCGCCGGGTGGGCGGTGCTGGCGGGTTTCCTCCTTGCTCTAGGCGGTTATTCTCCCATATTCCCCTTTCTTTATAGATGGGTTTTTGGTTTTAACATGTTCAGGGGGCATGCCCGATTTCTTTTCCCCGCGGCCCTTTTTTTCTCAGTTTTAGCGGGCGCCGGGTTTGAATCTATTTTAAAGCGCGGAAATCTGAAGCTCCCCTCTTTCATCGCAGGAATTACCGCCATAATACTATTTCTTACCGCCGTTTCCCTCCAGAGCTCAATCGAGCTGGGTTCTGATTCCTGGCATAAATTTATGCTCTATCTTCAGCAATCGGGAGAAACTTACGCGGACTTTGTATTCGTAAGTAAAGACAGGATGAATGTGGCAGGGATGTTTGCGGTAAGGAGTTTAAAAATCTCCGCGCTTGTAAGCTTTTCCTTCTGGGCGATTATTCTTTTAACTAAAAAAAAGCTTTTTTTCGCTTATGCCACCGTTCTGCTTGTGATGATAGAAATGTTCGCATTTTCAAAAAGCGTAAGGCAAGTGTTTACAGCGGATAATTACCGCAGTCAGAACAGAAAAATCGCGGAGTTTTTGGAAAATAATCCCGGCGATTACAGGATTCACAATGTTTCGGTGCCGAATAGGGCGCTTGTGATCCCGGCATACGAAATATGGGGCTACGAGGGCGCCTCTTTCACGAGGCGTTTTGCGGAATTTATGAATTTCGCCTCAGGCGATGAAGATCCTTTCAGGAAAGCCGATGACGCTATGCTGATGCACCACAGCATCCCGGATTATAACAATCTTTACAGGATTCTAAGGCTGAGATATATGTTCAGAGGCGGAAGAATGATCCGGGATTTCGGGGAAGACATCCCGAGAATTTATACTGTTTCAAAATGGGAGATTATTGAAGATAAGGAATCAATTCTTCCAACTCTTATGAGTGAAGATTTCGATGTTGCCCGGAAAGTCATACTTGAGTCCGAGCCTTTCGGCGGGCAAATCTCAGGTAGCGAAATTTCCGGCGGCGGAGAGTTCAGAATTACCGACGTGACTACCGGCCGTGTTGTAGTTGAAGGGTATGCGGAGGATTATTCTATACTTGTTGTTACAGACAATTATTCAAGCCATTGGCGTACAGAACCCCTTGAAGGAACATCACAGGATGAGTACAAGATTATGCCGGCCAACCACACTGTCAGGGGCATACCTCTGTCTCCGGGCTACCACCATTTCAAGAAAAAATACAAGCCGGCGGGCTTCATAATCGGAAAATGGGTTTCCGGCGCTTCATCCTTGCTCTATATTTTCGGCCTTGTACGACTCCGCAAAAAAAACGGAAAAACGGATCGGTTGACCATCGGCGCAGTGGGTTTGCAAGCTTATACTTATCAAATTCTAGAAAATAAAGTAGCAAACCGATGTCAATCTGAGTTTGAGCTGTGAGCACCCTGCCGAGTCAACTTATATATCAGTTGTCCATGCGTCAATAATTTGTGTTACAAAGCACTAGACGGTCTGTAATTCCTTCCCACATAAATAACCTGAGTCTTTAACAAATAGATTACATGCTAATTGCATAGTTCAAGCAAAGATCATCAGTAATGTTTTTCAAAGATTTTTCTGCTGTTTTCTCATTATTGATAATCTTTGAGGAGTGATTATCGTAAAAATTTCTTAAAGCTTTAATGTTTGGCTGACCTGGTGCTTTTGCTTCATGATCATCGCTTGGATATCCATATGTCAGAACAGACCCGAGCAAAGGAAACAGAAATCTTGTGTAGGTGGCACAACTTCCCATAACTATTAAACCAAGAGGTTTCTTTACTTCGGTTGAATTTGAGTAGTAACCCATTAGGATATCTAAAAGC
>PUNP01000049.1 GCA_003551785.1 Candidatus Brocadiaceae bacterium
CATCTGCTGCGTTGCCGATCGGCGCCGACCTGTCAAGGTCTGGCTTCTCACGGCGCCTTGCATCTGAACCACCGGCGCTCCGGCTGAATCCACAAAATCAAGTGGAATGGACCACTAGCCATCAGATGAGGAATTTGCGTTGCATTCACGTTCCCATGGTTCACACCCTGGGCTGGTATGTTGTGTCCTTTCAGGACACGGCGGATATATCAATATTGCCCGTTTTCTTTGCAATATATTTCCATTTTGTTTATCATATCTGGCCATCCAATCAAATTTTATACAGGAGGCAATAATGCAGGTTTTAGGTGATTTATATAGGGAATGCGATGCATTTTGTGAGAAGGCTTTCACTTGGCGGGACTCTCTATCGGTTGGCAAGAAGGTGACTCTTGCTTTCGCAACGGCTTTGCTTATAGGTTTAGCTGCGCAGGTGAGATTGCCGCTGCCCGGGACACCTGTTCCGGTAACAGGGCAGGTTTTTGCCGTTTTGCTCTGCGGGGTTTTTTTAGGTGGTGGTTACGGCGCTTTAAGTCAGTTGTTTTATATCGGCCTGGGCGCTATGGGTCTGCCTGTTTTTTCCGGTCTTTCGGCCGGAAGCGCTATTTTGCTCGGTGTAACAGGCGGATATATTGTCGGTTTTATACCTGCGGTATTGATGATCGGCTTAGTTGCAAATAATATGAAGAATAAAAATCCGCTTTCGCTTGCCTGTGCTATGCTGAGCGGGGTAGGCATCATTTACCTTTTCGGTGCCGCTCAATTCGCCGTTTTTACCGGTGCGGGAATGTTTCATACATTAACAATGGCTGTTATCCCTTTTATTGCATGGGATATCGTTAAGGCGCTCGTTGCAGCATATATAGCATGTCTGATTCTGCCTAAAAATAACAGCTGAAGACATTTATTTGAAAGAATATAGCTAAAGTGCTATAATGCAATAATATGTGACAGAATAATTTATTAGTGAGATTTCATTTGAGGGTAAAACAACAATGATTTATCAAAAATTAGATTACGTAAAAGAAGATGAAAATGACAGTAAGTTTCCGGTGAAGCAGATTGAAATGCTCAAACCAATTAATGAAGACGAAGAGAGCCGTTTCGTCGGACATGTCGGATTAGGAATGCAAACCCCCATGGGAATGCAGCAAATTCCTGTTTCGTTTGAAATTGAAGCTGAAAGTATAGAAGAAGCTTTTGAAATGTTTGCCGCTCATGCGAACCCGCAAATTGAGGACACCCGGAAACAAATAGAACAGGAAGTGCAGAAAATGAGGAAAGAGAGTTCAAACAGGATCGTGCGTCCCGGCGATATGAACTTACAAAATCAAGGTAATGTGATTGATTTTGACAACCTTAAATAATCGCTGAAAAGTAAAAATGCGGAGTAGCCTTCATATACGTGCCACAGACATTGTTGCCTGTGGCACGTATATTTTTGTGAAACAAAGAGACAAAAAATAACTAATGACCGAATCTTTATCATGTTAGAAAGCTTAGACCTGCGGGACATTATATTAACTATTTGCTCTATCGCGTTCGGCTATGCCCTTATTCCACAAGTCATTTACAGTTTCAGGAAAAAAATGGGTACTGTCACGCTTCAAACTTCTGCCATCACCTGCACAGGACTGTATACTATTGCAGGAGTTTACGTTAGTTTAAATCTCTGGTTTGCAGCCGCAGCATGTGCCATAACTGCAACTCTATGGTTAATTCTGCTCATTCAAAGATTGATATATGGCGATTCTGATAATCAATAATCAGAGCTATTATCTTTCCCTCTTTTTCAAATAGCTTAAACCTAACATTTAACACTGCAAATTTTAAAAATACCCACAACAAAACTTAAAATATTGTTTTTCAATTCTTTATATTAAAAGTTGGTGGTGGTTTATAAATATTCACCTTCAACCTTGCCACATACTTGAAACTTCCCTTTACAATCCCCTATTTCCATTTGCAATTAAGGTGCATAAACCTTATAATTAGGCCATGGTTTGCCTTAATTATTACACTCTGATAAAGTAAATTTATCTATATTTTCCATGTCGACAATTTGTTGAAAACTTGAATAAAAAAGAGGTTATTTAATTACTAAAAATTGTTTTTTTTTCCGTTGAATAATTTATCGAACCTTATTAATAATTTGTATAAAAGTTGCAGGTTTTCACTATTCTATCTTGGAAAAAAATTATTTAACAAATCTCCAGTCAATTTTATAACCGTTTTTTCAACATTTTTTCTACATATATAAGCTCATATTTTTTACCTTTAAACTGTTTCATTTCAATAAGATAGTCTTAGTTTAACCATTTTTTCAACCTTTTCTACTCTTTTATTATATGTATTATTGAAGTTAATTAATTAAAAAAAGTATTAAGTAAAAGGAGCTAAGCCATGAAAATCACAGCAGACCGTAAAGCATTGTTCAATGCCGTTCAGCATGTTGGAAGCATTATAACTTCTTCATTATCCCGCCCTACTCTTCGAAATGTAAAATTGGATGTTGAAGAAGATGGTGTTTATGTATCAGCTACCGACCTTGAAGTTGGTGTCTGTGTAAAGGTTGATAATGTAAAAATTGAAGAATGCGGTACTGTATTGCTTTTGGAAGAAAAATTTTCTCCGATATTAAGAAACACTCCTGACAATGAAATTCATTTAGTGGGAGATGAGGATGCCATAACACTCGAATCTTCCGACGGAAGTGTCAAGATTTTATCAGAGAATCCTGAAAATTTTCCAATTATAGATAAATTAAGTGAAAGTAGTTTTGAAATTGATCCGGAAGTTTTCGATTATATGGTATCCAGAACAGAGTTTGCCACCGCGCAGGAAAAGGGGAGGTACGCTCTTAACGGTATTTTGGTAAAGTTGGGTGAGGAAGGCAATTTGGACATCGTTGCTGCTGACGGTGCCAGGCTGGCTAATGTTATGAAAAAGGTGGTTAATGATGAAGGGAAGGAAATTGATTGTATTGTTTCCAAGAAGGGTATTCATGAGGCTTCACGGCTGGCCAATTTATGTAAAGATGAAGCAATTAAAATCGATGTTAGTGAAAATAAGTTCAGAGCTGAGAATTCAAAAGGATGGATGACTTCACAGCTTGTGGAAGGGCAATTCCCTAATTACAAAGAAGTTATTCCTACTAATTGCAAAAATAAAATTGAAATAGATACTGCGCTTTTACGTAATGCGATTGGTCGAGCTTCACTCATGGCCTCGGAAAGAAGCCGAGCCGTCAATTTCCAGTTTTCTTTGGGCAGCCTCCATATTACGTCAGAATCGCCGGATTTGGGTAATGCCGATATCAGTATACCGGTAGACTTTGAAAGTGAAGAAGAAACTATCATATTCAATCCTGAATATCTTCTTGATATGCTCCAGGCCGTTAAACGTGAGAGTATTAAGTTAGAGTTTAACGCTAAAAATACCCCCTGTCTGTTCAAATCCGGAACGGACTATCTCTATGTGGTTAGCCCCGTAGTTAAGGATGAAGATACAATATGAGTTTTGGAGACAGCGTTTCATACAAGAGATTCAATGAAATCAAGTTTGACGATGTTGTAGGAAAACTGTTAAAAAAGAAAAGATTCAGCCACAAAAGTAAATATAGGGCTTTAGTAAGTGCCTGGAGTCAGGTCGTCGGACCAGAAATATCGGAAATGACACGCATTGTTGGTTATGAGCATGGTAAGTTGAAGGTAGGCGTAGCCTCATCTGTATTACTGCATGAACTCAAAGGTTTTATGAAACATACGATTCTTGAGGAACTTCAAAAAACGCAAGGAGCTGAGGATGTTAGTGATATATTTTTTTTAGCCTCCGAGAATTAACTGAAAGAATTTTATACATTTGAAATATTTGGTAAGAAATGAGCGAAGATAATAAAGCTGTTGAAGAAAAGAAACAAGAGCAAAGTAAATACGATGCATCATCTATCAGGGTCCTGGGGGGGATCGAGCATGTGCGTCTGCGACCAGCTATGTATATTGGTGACACCGGAGAGCGGGGATTACATCATCTGTTTGAAGAAGTCGTAGCAAACAGTATTGATGAAACTATGGTTGGGGAGTGTGACGAAATTATAGTTACACTTTTCAATGACGGGAGTATCTCACTGATGGATAATGGTCGCGGAATTCCGGTTGATATTCATCCAGATACTGGAAAATCAGCCCTTGAGGTTGTGCTTACTACGCTTAATGCCGGTGGAAAATTTGATAATAACAGCTATAAAGTATCCGCTGGGCTGCACGGAGTTGGCGTTTCGTGCGTTAATGCACTGAGCGAATGGATGGAAGTTGAAGTATGGCGTGATGATTATATGTATTATCAGCGTTATGAAAGAGGTGAACCCAAAACAGAAGTGGAAAAAAGAGGACGGTCCGGTCGGAAAGGAACAAGAGTTACTTTCAAACCGGATGAAGAATTATTTGGGGAATCCACTTTCCATCATGATAAAATTGTGGGCAGGCTTCGTGAATTAGCTTTTCTCAACAGTGGAGTAAGGATTATATTTTCTCATGAAGGAAGGGACAAAGAAGAAGTTTTTCATTATGAAGAGGGGATCAAGGAATTTGTTGAATTTTTAGGGGAAGGGAAAAATACGCTCCATGATGTGGTGAGTATCCAGGAAGAAAAAAATGGTCATTTTTGTGATGTCGCTCTCCAATATAACGATGGATACAATGAAGTAATTTTTTCGTTTGCGAACAATATTAATACTAAAGACGGGGGAACGCATCTCAGCGGGTTAAGAGCTGCATTAACGCGTACGTTAAATAACTGGGCCAGAGACAGAGATATTCTCAAGGATGTGACTCCCGGAGGGGATGATTATAGAGAAGGTCTTATTGCCGTTGTCAGCGTGAAATTGCCCTCCCCGCAGTTTGAAGGGCAAACCAAGACGCGCCTCGGTAACAGAGAAATTCAGGGGCTTGTTGAACAGGTTGTTGGGGAAAAGTTATCTACCTATTGCGAAGAGCATCCGAAAGCAGCTAAAAAATTGGTGGAGAAAGCAGTTGAAGCTGCCAGAGCCCGTGACGCCGCAAAAAAAGCGAGAGACCTCACAAGACGTAAAGGGGCTTTAAGCAGGGGGAATCTACCCGCAAAACTGAGGGATTGCAGCAGTAAAAGCAATGAACACACCGAGCTTTTTATTGTCGAGGGACAGAGCGCCGGTGGCACAGCCAGTATGGGAAGAGACCGTGAGTTTCAGGCCATATTGCCGCTCAGAGGTGTTATACTTAATGTTGAAAAAGCTCGGGTGGATAAAATGCTTGCTAACGAGGAAATAGGTACCCTTATCAGCGCTCTCGGAACCGGTATAGGAATAGATGATTTTGATATTGAAAAGCTGCGATACGGTAAAATAATCATCATGACTGATGCCGATATCGATGGAGCTCATATACGAACACTGCTTCTGACATTTTTCTTCAGGCAAATGCCCAGTTTGATTGAAAATGGCAACCTGTATATCGCACAGCCGCCGCTCTATAAGCTTAAAAGAAGAGGGAAAGAGCAATATGCCTACGACGATAAAGCACTCCAAAAAGTGCTTATTGACCTGGGAAGCTCCGATGTTACCCTGAAATATAAAACTGACCAAAACGCCGGAATGGAAGAACTGAATAACGAGCAGTTTAATGATTTATTAGCACTGGTCAGGGCTTTTGAAAATTATTCAGAAATGATTGAAGAACAGGGGATATCCTTCCGCCATTACTTAAATTTACGAAAAGGTGACTCTATACCACTTTATAGAGTAATAGAAACTGATCGAGAAGGGAAAGAAAAGGAACATTATTTCTATTCAGAGGCGGAATTTGATAGTTTTATCAATGAAAGACAGACGGAACTGGAAGACGTTGGGGAAGAATTAGAAATAATTGAAGAAGATGATTATGTAGGACTGGCCAGAACCAGGAACCAGCCGAATGTAGTACGACCCCACAAATTTCATGAGAATGATAAATTGCAGAAAACGATCCAAAAAATAGAGTCTTATAATATTCCTGTAAACTCATTTTTTGCCAAAGCGGAATCCGAAGAAGAACCGGATAATAATAGCAATGAATTTATCCTGTTATCTGAAGGAGAAGAAAAAAATAGAGTTAATGGACTTTCGAGCCTCATGGAAGCCGTTTTGGAGTTAGGCAGACAAGGTCTGTCCGTAGAAAGATATAAAGGATTAGGGGAAATGAACAGCGAAGAACTGTCCGAAACGACTTTGGACCCTGAAACACGTGCAATGCTTAAAGTTACTGTCGGGGATGCTATTGAAGCGGACAACTATTTTACAATTTTGGCCGGTAAAAATGTCGAAAAAAGACGCGAATTTATTGAAACACATGCACTTGAAGTAAATAACCTTGATGTATAATAACAGATAAATATTGAAATTATATGAGCGATAACGAAAATAAATTGACAGATATTCTCATTGAAGATGAGATGCGGGAGTCCTATCTTACTTACGCTATGAGCGTAATTGTAAGCAGGGCGCTGCCGGATGTAAGGGATGGAATGAAACCCGTTCAGCGTCGACTAATGGTTGCTATGAATGAACTCGGGCTCGGGCCGCGTTCCAAACACCGGAAATGCGGAAAAATTGTGGGCGATACTCACGGCAATTACCATCCTCACGGCGATATGGCTATCTACGACACCCTTGTGCGTATGGCTCAGGATTTCAGTTTCAGGTATCCATTAGTCGACAGCCAGGGTAATTTTGGTTCTCTCGACGGTGATCCGCCGGCCGCTATGCGGTATACTGCGGCAAGGTTGAGTAATATAGGTTCCGATATTCTTGAGGATATCAACCTTGATACAGTTGATTTTACCGATAATTATGAAGGAACGCGCCAGGAACCGGTAGTTTTGCCCGGAAAGTTTCCGAACTTGCTGGCTAACGGAACCAGCGGAATTGCCGTCGGTATGGCTACAAGTATCCCGCCACATAATATTGTGGAATTATGTGATGGAATAATAGCTTATATAGATAATCCGGAAATAACCATTGATGAATTAATGGGTATCATCCCCGGACCGGACTTCCCCACCGGAGGGCTCATCTGCGGAAGGACGGGTATTCATGATGGTTACAAAACCGGCCGCGGCACGGTTACTGTGCGTGCCAGAACCCATGTTGAAACGAATAAACGCGGCGGACAAAAAATCCTCGTCACTGAAACTCCTTTCCATTCCAACCGTGATAACCTTGTAGCTAAAATAGCCGACGCCATTCAAACGGGTAAAGTGGAGGATGTTTCAGATATTAGAAATGAAAGTGACAGCGGGGGTACCAGAATTTCTATCGAATTGAAAAGAGGAGCCGACCCCGATGTCGTACTCAATCAACTCTTCAGGCGCACACCGCTGCAATCAACTTTCAGTATTATGCTTATAGCCATTGTTGATGGACGCCCGCTGACACTGACACTGAAGCAGATGATCCATTACTATGTCGATCATCGAGTGGATGTCATCAGACGGCGAACTCAATATTTGCTGGACAAAGCTGAAGATCGCGCCCATGTTCTGGAAGGATTAAGAATTGCATTAATCAATATTGATGAAGTAATTAAAATAGTTCGAAGCAGCGAACAGGCTTCGGAAGCTAAAAACCGGTTAATGGAGCAGTTTTCGCTCTCTGACAGACAGGCAGGAGCTATTCTCGCCATGCGGCTGCAAAGTTTGGTCGGTTTAGAAAGAATAAAGGTGGAGCAGGAATATGAAGAATTGCAAAATAAAATAGCCGATTATAAAAAAATATTGTCAGACAGGTCTTTAGTGCTGGATATTATTCGTGAAGACCTTTATGAAATTAAGGAAAAATACGGTGATGAACGACGAACGGAAATTACAGCTCCCGTGAAACATTTTGAACGTGAAGACCTGATTCCTGAAGAAGACGTTGTCGTCACGATGACCGTTAAGGGATATGTGAAAAGAACGAATTTAGATACGTTCAGAGCTCAAGGTCGCGGAGGTAAAGGCATAGTTGGCGCTGAATTAAAGGATGAAGACGCTATTTCCAACATGTTTGTATCTTCAACACATGATTATATCATGTTTTTCACCAACCACGGGCACGCTTATTGGGTGAAAGTTTTCCAAATACCCGAAATGAGCCGAACATCACGCGGCCGGGCATTGGTTAATATTTTATCTCTCGAAGAAGATGAACGTATTACCGGTCTTATTCCCGTTCGTGAATTTGATGAAGATAAGTTTTTAGTGATGGCTACGGCCAACGGGACGGTTAAAAAAACAACTCTTGACGCTTTCGGTAAACGCAAATCCGGTGGTATTATTGCCATTAATCTCGTCGATGGAGACCAACTTGTCAGTGTAAGGAGCACAACCGGTGAGGAGGAATTGGTTCTGGTATCGAAGAAAGGAAAGGCCATCAGGTTTAATGAACAGGATGTCAGGGCTACCGGACGTACCGCGCGGGGAGTAAGGGGGATACGACTCGGTAAAGGAGATGGTGTGGTTGATATGGCCGTAGTGCATGATAATACAACGCTCCTGACGTTATGCGAGAAAGGATACGGAAAAAGAACTTCTTTTGATGATTATTCTACTCAAAGACGCGGCGGAAGCGGAGTTATTAATATTCGAACCACTCAGCGCAACGGTGATGTATCCGTAGCACGGGAAGTAAGTGAAGAAGATGAAATTATGGTGCTCAGTAATCAAGGTAAAATGATCAGAATACCCGTGAATACTATTGGATGCATCGGCAGGAATACACAGGGCGTTCGGGTGGTTAATCTTGCACAAGATGATTTAGTTACCGGCTTTGCACGTATCATATCGGAAGATGAGGAAGGGGATAGCTCGGGAGATGATTAATGAATCAGAATCTACCGCCAATCTTGGAAATGCTTGACACGTATAGCCGAGCCGCTGAGTCCATAAAAGATATTTTGTTGTCGAATCTGGTGATGATAGGCGAAATTCCTGCCCCTACTTTTGGTGAAAGAGCCAGGGTCGAGATGATCCAGCAGCTATTTACCGCTTCCGGTCTGCAGAATTGTTCAATAGATGATCTGGACAATGGGATGGCCGTTCTTCCCGGCAGTGACGGGCAGAAGAACGTGTTGTTGGTAGCTCATGCGGACACGATGTTTTCCGGGAAGGTTGATCATACTATTGAACTGCACCCCAATGCCGCTATTGGCCCGGGCGTTGCAGATAATAGTCTGGGTGTCGCGCTCTTAGCCGCCTTGCCGCAGTTGCTGGAAAAGCTGAATTTACGATTGCGGAATAATGTGATATTATTAACACCGACCCGTGGTCTCGGTAAAGGGAATCTTGAAGGGTTAAGGTTTTTCCTCAAACATAATAAAATGCCTGTCAGCACAGGAGTATGTGTCGAAGGAGCTCAGTTGGGTCGCCTGAGTTTCTCCTGTATCGGTATGCTCAGGGGCGAAATAGTTTGTTCAGTACCTGAAGAGTATGACTGGACGAAATTCGGGGCTACCAACGCTATCGTGTCGCTAAATGAAGTAATTAACCGGATATTGGAAATTTCCGTCCCAACCCGCCCACGAAGTAAAATAGTTCTCGGACGAATAGAGGGTGGCACATCCGTTAACAGTGTACCTACCAATGCCAATCTTCAGTTTGAAATAAGAAGTGAATCCGCACGTATAATAGAAAATATTTCTCATGAAATTGATGCTATAATTGCAGAAGTAGCTTCTAACAGCGGCGCCGAGATAGAATGGCACATTTTTGCGCGACGCAAACCCACCGGAATTCCGTTCAAGCATCCGCTGGTCAGAACGTCAACGGAGATAATGAAGGCATTGGATGTAGAACCGAGAATCGCCCCCAGCACTTCAGAATTATCTACTGTACTCGGACATCATATCCCTGCCGTTACTTTAGGCTTGACTAAAGTGGAGCGCTTGAATCAGGAGGATGAAACGGCCCGTATTGACATGATCTTTTCCGGTATAGCTCAATTTTTAGCGCTACTTAAAGCAATTGACGGTGGTATTTGTGATGAACAGACAGCAATGGCTTAAAAATAATACGTATCATCATTCAGATTTTCCAGATTTGGCTGCACTGGTTGAGGAAAAAGAAAAACAGAACTTGTCCATTTCCTTGTGCATACCCGCTTTGAACGAAGAAGATACCATAGGTAAGGAAATAGTTCTTTTGAAATCCGAACTCATGACCCGTTTTTCATTGCTTGATGAAATTGCGGTTATCGATTCCGGTTCTGAAGATAACACCCGCCAGGTAGCAGAATCTTTCGGTGCGGATGTCTATATGTCTTCTGAAATTTTACCCGAGCAGGGTGTAAAAAAGGGCAAAGGGGAAAACCTTTGGAAAGCCATTTATGAACTCGAAGGCGATATTATTCTTTATCTGGATGCCGATATAAAAAACATACACCCTAAGTTTGCTTATGGTTTGCTCGCCCCCCTTATTCTGCGTCCGGAAGTAAAATATGTGAAAGCTTTTTATGACAGACCGCTAATTATGTCCGGTGGTACCCGTTCTTCAGGAGGCGGACGCGTAACGGAAATTTTAGTCCGCCCGCTTTTCTCGCTTTTCTTCCCACAACTGACCGTTTTTGTCCAACCGCTTTCCGGAGAATATGCCGTAAGACGCGAAGTGTTGGAACAAATCGCATTTCCAATCGGTTATGGAGTAGAAACGTCCCACCTTATTGATGTATTTCAGCTTTACGGCCTTGAAGCATTTGCCCAGGTCGATTTAGATCAAAGGGTGCACAGAAATCAAACAACGCGGGATTTAGGTAAAATGGCTTTTGGCATATTAAAAGCCTTTTTGGATAGGATCGAGCAGCATGATATGATAGCTGAACTGCCCCAGACAGAAGATGTACTCCGTCAATTTCAAACACAGGGAACAGAATATATCCAGGTAGAACATGACATACCGATCGAAGAACGCCCCCCCATTATTCAAATAGAAGAATATCGCGAGAAATATAAAAATAAATGTAGTTAATTTGCGTTTTTCTTGAATTAAGGGTGTTTTCGGTGCTGCACGGACATGCACGGACGGACACGGGCACCAACCCTGAAGTAGATGCTTACATGTCCCCGAACATGCGCAGCACACTGCCGTCGATGCCGTCGAAATAGCCCTCACATATATGCAGAATTTTTTGGGCTATCTGCTGCGGTTTTACCCATTTCTCGGGGTTGCCGTTCGGCATCAGCCGGCGGGTGACCGGGGTGTCGATGATACCGGGCATGATCGCGTTGGTCTGCACATCCGAATACTTGAGTTCTTCGCGAAGTATTTCTGTCAGCGTTATAATACCGGATTTTGCAACGGCGTAAGCAGCCGCGCCGGGTTGGAGGTCGATAGCGGCTTTCGAGGTCGTATTTATTATATAACCGCCGTTTTGCTGCATCGCCGGAACGGCGTGTTTGCAGCATAAAAAGACGCTTTTCAGGTTGACATCCATCACCATATTCCACTCGGACAGCGGGGTATCCCGGACTTCAGTGCCGAATTTGAACATCCCGACCAAATTGACAAGCGCCCTTATCTTGCCTTCGGCAGCTTCAGCGGCCTGATGCATGAGTTTTTCCACGTCACCTTCAACCGTCAAGTCCGCCTCAATACCCGTGCAGGAGTCCTGTAAGCCGCTATGTGACATTTCTTCCATCAGCTCGTCCCATGAGTTTTTTTTTCGCCAGGGTACGAATACCTGCCAGGAATTCTCAGCTAATATTTTTACAGTTTCCGTACCTACATTGCCTGCTCCGCCGGTGACGACGGCTACTTTTGCATTATCAGCCATGTTGTTCTCCTATTATTTGCCCTGTTATTGTTTTTTACCAACGTAATGGATTAATCCGTGTCGATGGTAGTGTCCGTGAGTGTAATCAGAGACGCTCGTCTCTGATAAGTGCAAAGTTTGCAGATCAGAAAAGAGAGTAAGCATACCGGCTTTAGTGAAGTAATGATCGATCAGGTGGGCGAATTCACTTTGAGCGCCGAGGCCGCCGGCCCCGGGGTCGTTAAGTGAAAATTCTTCTACGGCCAATACACCATCTTTTTTCAGCCCGCTGACAACTTTTGCGGCAAGTTGGTTGATGCTGTCCAATTCCATTCCGCCTAATACGGTGACGATCAAAATAAGATCGAAACTTTCCGGCTCCATCGGGAAAACGGATATATCTTGACAGATAGTATGGATGTCAAGATTTTGTGCTTCAGCTCGTTTCTCTAAAAATTTTAACGCAGCAGGAGAAATATCGACTGCTACGACATCAAATCCACCCCGGGCAAATGCTAAAGCGTTTCTGCCGTGCCCGCAGCCTAAATCAAGACATTTTTTATGATTTTTTGATTCAAAGACTTTCATGACGTCCTGAATCCATCGGGAGGGGTTTGTCCCGAAATAAAATAAGTCTTCGGAATATCGATCGGCAAATGTCGGGGCTGGTGATGTCATTTGATTTAGTGTTTCTACGTTGATGATGGAAAAGCAATAATCATTAGGCGCATAAAATAATCACATCAAAATTTTCTGTCGATGTGAGAAAAAAAGTGACAAAGAAAAAATGAGCTGCCTTTATGATGTCGTGACCTCTTCCCTGTCAAATTGTTGGTAAGAGATGTCCGGCAGGTGAGCTGCTGTCCTGGCATGTTCGATGGTCATGCTGACAACATTGTTCTTTGAATCCATGTCTATATAAATGTTTTCCGACAGCTCACGAGTCTCCGCTATTGCAGACTCCGAAAACTCTATCAGTGCTGTGTCCGTATCTGAAAAATATTGAGTAAATTTCATTTTGCTGACAAATTGAATGCTGGTATCCTTAACAATATTCTAATACCGATACCCAGGCAGGTCAAGCGTGTATATCGGAAACGGTGCTCTGAATGCGAAGCGCTAACCTGCATATTTCGTAAACCAACGACAACATTTAATATAAAGGATTGAAAATCAATGTGTTAAGTATCATTTTGGGGCTCTCCTTCACCTTTGCGGATGATCTACGATGGGGAAAAATTTAAAATTGCTCTTATGTCATTGTTGTCATTGGGGGTCATTGGGGGGTCATTGGGGTGAGGGGTCATTGGGGTCGGACCGGGGGGGTCATTGGGTCATTGGGGTCGGACCGAAGTAACCTTTTGAATTACATGGCTATACGCCATAAATTGGGCCTGTATAACGCTTAGAGACGTGTTTTCGGGGGTGAAATGAGGGCTTTAAGCACAGGCGATTAAGATTGGCTTTGGCAAATAGCAAAAGGGAGCTTAAGCTGCTGAGAAAAGCACTCCATCAGGTACATCTCTGAAAACATGAAAATTTGTGTGCTTGCAATAAGTCTATTAATCCTGTAGAATTAACTCTATTCAATAAAAATTAATTGTATAACAGGGTGTCTGAGGATGGACAAAAAAAGCAAAAATATTGTCTGGCAAAGCGGCCTGGCTGCACCGGAAGACCGATTGCAGTTGATGGGACAGCGAAGCTATGTGTTCTGGTTGACGGGGCTGAGCGGTTCGGGGAAATCGACACTCGCCTACAGTTGCGAAAAACGTCTTATAGAAAATCGGCATCCGGCGTTTGTTCTTGACGGCGACAATGTGCGTCACGGGCTGAATAAAGACCTCGGCTTCTCACCTGAAGACCGGCGTGAAAATGTCAGGCGTGTGACCCAGGTGGCTGCGCTGCTGGCCGATGCCGGGCTTATAGTCCTGACGTCCTTTATTTCACCTTACAGAGAGGACAGAGCGCGCGCGCGCGAAATTATTGGCGGCCATCGGTTTGCAGAAATATACCTGGATGTACCGCTCGAGGTATGCGAGCAGCGTGATCCTAAAAATTTGTATAAGCGGGCAAGAGCGGGGGAAATATCCGATTTTACGGGGCTCACAGCACCTTATGAGCCACCACGGAACCCGGAGCTGGCCATTAATACTGCTGAAAATGATCTTGACAGCTGTGTTGAAAGTATATTTAACTATATTATCAAAAGAACTCAATTATGAATCCATCGTATAAACTTTCCAATCTTAAAGCGTTAGAGGCAGAAAGCATACACATCATCCGCGAGGTGGTCGCTGAGTTTGATAAACCGGTGATGCTCTATTCACTGGGGAAAGACTCCACGGTGATGCTTCGACTGGCGCAGAAGGCTTTCCATCCCGGGAAAATCCCTTTCCCCATGCTGCATGTCGATACCGGTATGAAATTTCAGGATATGTATGAGTTCCGCTCCCGTATCGTTAAAGAGGTCGGTGTGGAATTAGTTGTTCACCGAAATGAAGAGGCCATAGAACGGAACACCAACCCTTTTGATTACGGCACGCAAAAATGCTGCGCTCTTTTAAAAACCCAGGCGTTGCTTGATGCGTTGAGAATCGGCGAATACGATGCAGCTTTTGGCGGGGCGCGCCGTGATGAGGAAAAGTCGAGGGCCAAAGAACGTGTGTACTCGTTCCGTGATGAATTCGGCCAGTGGGACCCTAAAAACCAGCGACCGGAGCTGTGGCATCTTTATAACGGTACGCATAACAAAGGGGAAAGCATCCGCGTCTTCCCTCTGTCTAATTGGACCGAACTGGACGTCTGGCACTACATTTACATCGAAAATATACCTATAGTTCCGCTGTATTACGCTAAAGAAAGGGAGGTCGTCGAACGGGACGGACAACTCATTTGCCCGGACGGGCCGATGCCGCTTCGGGAAGGAGAAAAGCCGAAAAAGGTCAAATGCCGATTTCGTTCCCTGGGCTGTTATCCCTGCACGGGCGCCGTGCGCTCGGATGCCGATACGCTGGAGAAAATTGTTGAAGAGATGATGGTCGTGCGCAGCAGCGAGCGCTCAACAAGGGTAATTGACCACGATGCCGAAGGCAGCATGGAAACAAAAAAGAGAGAGGGATACTTTTAAAATTTATACATTCTGTTATGAAAGAAAAAACTTTAACTGCAAATGAGCTTTTCCGGCAAAACGAACGTAAGGATATTGTTCGTCTCGTCACCGCCGGAAGTGTGGATGACGGCAAGTCCACGCTGATTGGACGGCTGCTTTATGACAGCAAAACACTTTACGAGGATCACCTGGCCGCCTTAAAAAATGATTCGGCCCAGTGCGGATCGGCGGGAGGCGATATTGATTATGCGTTGCTTTGCGATGGGCTTAAGGCCGAGCGGGAGCAGGGTATAACGATAGATGTCGCCTATCGGTATTTCTCAACACCAAGGCGTAATTTTATTATTGCCGATACACCCGGACACGAACAGTATACGAGAAATACTGTTACCGGAGCTTCCAATGCCGATGTTGGGCTTTTTCTCATTGATGCTCGACACGGCGTCATTCAGCAGACAAAGCGCCACAGCTTTATCGCTTCTCTGCTGGGTCTGAAGCATGTTATCGTCGCGGTGAACAAAATGGATTTGGTAGATTACAATGAAGAGGTGTTTCAGCAAATACGGGATGATTACGAAGATTTCTCGCAGCGGCTGGATATCCCGGAAATACATTTCATCCCTATTTCAGCACTTAAAGGTGATAATGTTGTCGAGGTAAGCGATAACATGAAATGGTTCCGTGGTCTGCCGCTCATCGAATACCTGGAGACAGTCCATATCGGCAGCGATCGCAACCTCGTCGATCTGCGCTTTCCGGTCCAATATGTGATACGGCCCAACCTCAACTTCAGAGGTTTTGCCGGCACTGTCGCCTCGGGCGTTATACGCCAGGGAGATGAAGTCATGGCACTTCCCTCCGGACGACGTTCGAAGGTTAAAACTATCACGACCTTTGACGGTGACCTTGAGGAGGCGTTTCCTCCCATGTCGGTTACCGTATCTCTTGAAGATGAAATTGATGTCAGCCGCGGCGATATGCTGGTGCATGTCAATAATGTACCTCATAACGGGAATGCGGTTGAGGCGATGGTCGTTTGGATGAGCGAAGAGCCGCTTGAAGTCGGGCAGACTTATCGGATTAAGCACATGACCCGGATGCTGAACGCGGAAGTCAGCGCCATACGCTATGCTATTGATGTCAATACTCTGCATAGCCGGCCGGCCGAATCGCTGGGCCTTAATGACATAGGTCGGGTTGTGTTCAGGCTGCATAGCTCCCTTTATTTTGATCCTTATGAGCGTAACCGTGCCAGTGGCGCTTTTATACTGATCGACCGGTTAAGCAACGCGACATTGGCCGGTGCGATGATCATTGACCGTCGAACCGGCGAGCTTGTGCCGGACCCCGCCCTGGCAAAGCCTTCGGCTCATGCCGAAGTTCACCCTAAAACAAGCCGCATTTCATCTGAAGAACGCGAGGAGCGCACTGCGCAAAAACCGGTTACCATCTGGCTGACGGGGCTTCCGAAATCCGGTAAATCCACCCTTGCTTATCTGCTCGAGCGAAAACTTTTCGATATGGGCTGTTTGCCTCATGTTATTGACGGAGAGAACATGCGGCTCGGTTTGTCTAAAGATCTTGGCTTCACGGCTAATGAACGTTCGGAAAACGTGCGGCGTGCCGCTGTGGTCGCCCGGCTGTGCAATGAGGCCGGCCTGATATCAATAGCGGCATTTGTATCACCCTACCGCAAGGATCGTGCGGATGCGAGGGAAAGTATCGGCAGTGACAAGTTCGTTGAAGTGTTCGTGCATACGCCACTTGAAATTTGTGAGGCGCGGGACACCGATGGTTTATACAAACGTGCCCGAAGCGGAGATTTAGCCCATTTCTCCGGCATCTCCGCACCTTATGAAGAACCGCAATCCCCTGATATAACCGTCAATACCGAAAAACATTCAGCCGAGAGTTGTGTTTATGAGATTATCCATGAACTGCAGCAGAAGGGATATATTAAGTAGTCTCCGGGTAATCGTTAAGCTTGGTCGAAATAAGGGGAACTTCGCGTCATTATTTTCGTTCCCAAAGTTGTACATACCTTATTGTATTTTCAAATGACAATCGAAATAAGCAGTCATTACTTCCACGGGGACAAGCCCTTATTTCAGGTTTACCGCCCCGGACCCAGCAGGCCTTGTTCTCATAGTTTACATGATTATCCCGCATTTCTCACAAAGCAACGTTTGCTTTCTGCGCATCTGCACAACTGGAAACTTGTGAGAAAAGCGGGCTTGCCTGAAATCAAAAGAGAACATCTACGTTGACTACGGATATTTTATCGGACAATTCATTTGCACCAGCATACAAAAATGGTAAAATAGTTTTTGACATGGGAAAATTAGCGACATCAAATTTGAAACTGGGTATTATTGCAGGCGGTCAACTTGGAAAAATGCTGATCCAGGATGCCAGCAAATGGGATATGATCACGTATGTTTTAGACGATGATAAGAATTGTCCTGCAGGCAAAATAGCCTCTCATTTTATTAAGGGAGACAAGCTTGATTTCGAGGATGTTTACCATCTGGGAAAATTGGTGGATGTGCTGACATTTGAAATTGAGAATGTGAATATAGAAGCCCTGAAGATACTTCATTCAGAAGGATACAGAGTTGTGCCCGCCCCTGAGATATTAGAGTTGATAAAGGATAAGGGTTTACAGAAAAAATTTTATGAAAAACAGGGTATTCCTACTTCTCCCTTCTGTATTTATGAATCAAAGGAGGCAGTTCTGGCCGGTATTGAAAAGGGAGAGATTAC
>PUNP01000301.1 GCA_003551785.1 Candidatus Brocadiaceae bacterium
ACGTCGAGTTTTTCATGCCCTAAAACCATTTTTTCGATCCCGATCCCGATCCCGATAGCGATCCCGATTTCTGGCATTGCCGCATAGTTCACAATCTGAACGGGGTTCACTGAGGATTTACCAAGAAACTGTTTGATAAGAGACACAGGATATTTTTAAGAAACAATCCAAACAGGGCTCGACCAGGCAGTTTCTCCGTCCTCCTGAACAGCCCGGATGAAATAAAGACTACCTGGTTCGGCGGTATCTTTCCATGATATGTCCAAAAACCTTCCCCCACAATTTAGCTTTTTAAAGGGCTCTGACCAGGACAGACCGTCGAATTTGACAACCATTACTTCCCTCAACTCTTTCGTCCCTCCGACCTTAACGTCAAAATCCAAGACATCCCCCTCTTCAACATCAATGATCTTTCCCATCTCTCGGCCGTTTATGTGAAACAACAACACTATCCGCGCTCCGGTCGTCCCATAGGTATATCGGGCTTCCATAGCCTTCCAGATACTTTCAGGCGTTTTTTCTTCGGCAAAGGTCCCCTGGAGACCGCATTTTTTCTGGATCGACTGGGAACCCACCTCTCCGTCAATACACTCCGGCTGATTCCAGACCAGATCGGGGTCGGCACATAAATGTCCCATTCCCCAACGATGCGTATCCGAGCCACCGACCACGCCGATTTTATAGCCGCACTCCAGTATCCCCCTGTACTTTTCTTCCCGAGGATTCTGCTGATGCATGGAATATATCTCATGCAACCTCAATATATCGTCATCAATATCAGGTCCATACCTGCTATGGAAATGGGAGATGGCCATCCTTTTGCCGGGAAGTTCCTTGAACTTTTGAAGAAACTCGCCCTCTTCAGTTGCCGGAATTCGAAAATCGGACTCGTCCGGGGGATGTTCCCCTTTTAATATGTTTTTGCCATAGATGTTGACCACATCTTCCTTGTTGAGAAAATATCCGTTTATATGCCCCTCTCCGGCCCATTCGTAACCGTAGAATGTCACAAAATTACTCTTTTCCCCGGCCTTTTCGGCCTCTTCCAGATACTTATCCCATGCTTCCCTGCAACCAAAATATTCCGCATGAGAAGCGCAGGAAGCAAAGTCAAGATGGGCCACCTCACCGGCGTATTCATACTGATCCTTGGCACTCAATATTCCGTCACAATCCAGGGTGTGCCCGTGCATGGCTCCCCAGAATATTTGCTGATCGGGCTTCTCTTCGGAACACAAGATGGCATTTGATTCTCCACGAACTTCCCGATCCGGTGAAACTGCCTGAATTGAGGTCCACCCGGCCCGGGAGAGAGAAAAACCTTCAACCGTGCAACTCCCCCTGTCGGATTTTCGGAGTTGTATTACCCTTTCCTCGCCGGAAGCACCGTTTATCGTATCGATACAAACCGGTCCGTTATACTGGCAATCGCGGTTGCCGTATTTATCCAATGCTGTTATCCGAACGGGAAAGTCCACATCTCTGCCGGCCAGTGCGGGAGCCGTGACATGGAAAGAACTTGCTTCCTGACCCGTAACTCTTATGGTGGGCATAGAGCTGAATCGACCTTTCCGGAACGAAAGTTCCCGGTCGTAGCGGGGAAGACGGGAGAATTTAAACGGGAAAAAATGATACCGCATGGCGATGGCGGGTGCTTGCACCCCGGGGCATCCAAAACGTCGATCCCCCCAGACAAGCTCGATGGAATCACCATTGACCAGTTTTCTGTCCGGGCTAATTTCCAGGACATATCGGTACCGATGCCGGAGGGCTTTTATAATATGGTCCGGCTGGTTATGAAACGACTTGAGGGGGCCGCCGCATCCGACTTCCAGGGACAGTTCAACATTTTCTCTCGAGCACGAAGCGGATACGTAATTGGGTGCAGCAGGGTCGCCAACCTGAAAAGGCGTGAATTGTCCCCAGATGCTGCTGGCAAAATGGAACTGCCATCGATCGATATTACTTCCACAAACCAGCCCCATGCTGTCTTCCGGGTCCAGTCCCTCTTCACCAACGGTGAGGACAATTCGAAAGGTATTCCATTCTTCACTACGGACTTCATCGGGCATGATAGTGACTTTTGCCCCCTTGCCCAACAGATCATGTGCGCTATTTGACATTTTGTGCTCTCCAATAGAAAAAAACAAACTACTTATCCCGAACATTTCACGCGTTTTCAGTGGCGCATTAATCTTTGTATCGTTTATTACCCCTGGTTAAAACCAGGGGCTACCTAACCTCGTCCCGGTGGGGCGAAAACAGAGACCTTGCCGCGAATGGGGCAAAGTACGGTAGCCTCGGGTTTCAACCCGAGGTGATGATTAACACGTCTTTTGCGCCCTGAAAGGGCGCGGTAGATCGATGCGTATTGGCTATGAGGCGCTTTTCGGCTGCGCCACTAGCGAGTAATCATAAAAACTCCGAAAGACACAAGCAGAACGCCGATGATTTTGTGGAGATGGGGCGGTTCTTTTAGAAAAATAACGCCCATCAGAAAACCGAGCAGAGGGGTGAGGCCGAACGCTATGGGCATCACCAGGCTCAGTTTCCCCGTGCCGATGGCGGTATAGAAAAAAAGCATTCCCAGTGAGCCGGCGAGCACGCCGCCGCCGAGTACCAAATACAGCAGCGGGCGCGTCCCGATACCCGAAAGCGTATGCCAGTGCGGGTAGCTGAAAATTCCCAAAATGATGATGGCTATGCCCGTTCGTATAGTAATACCCATAATAGGGGGCAGACCGGCAATACCCAGGCCTCGTTTCTCAAAGAAAGCTCCTACACTCCAGCATAAAGCAGTAAACACGGCAAAAAAAGCAGGTTTCATGTAAATTTTCTCCTGAATAAAAGATTTGTTGCGGGTTCCTTATCATACCCATTTTTCGGCTTGGATAACTATTAATATTTTAATTGTAATTTTCTTGCTTTTTGGGCAAAAATATTTTTTCTTGCTCAGGTAACTTGTCTTTCTCAATGTCGTTATATCTTAAAACATAAAACATAACCCGGACAAGTCGGAAAAGTCGCTGTTAGTTTCTGGTTGCTGGTTGCTGGTGGACGGCCAACGAATCAGATCAATGACAGCGAACACGAAAAGATAAAACTGTTCGATTTAAACGTAACTGTCTTTTTACCAAAAACTAACAACCAGCAACCAACAACTTTTTGCCAATAAAACATGAAAATTACAATTAAGATACTAAAACTTTTCCGGCTTGCCCGCAGGGCAAAGCACCATTTGTTACAATCATTTTCCAATGTGGTAAAACGATTTACCATAAATTATTCCATTAACTTCATATAATAAAGATGTTTATCCTATAATATGTCGTTGCTTTGTGAGAAATGCGGGTTAATGGTTTTCGAAGTGGTTAAGTGATTTTTCACTAAAATTCAGGATTCTAACACATTGAGTTAATTATTTCCAATGTCTTTTCAACCAGTTCACGTCCACCTTCGAACCCGACCGGCGTGCTGGCGGGAACGGCGCCGTAGCTTCCGCTTTGTGCCGCGCGCTTAGTTGGCACGTACGTGCCTGAACCTGTTAACTGAACCACAAAGGTGTGAACGGCCCTGCTGCGGGCTTTGATGCGCATGCCGAAGTCAAGGTAATACTCGAATGGGTTGGTGGCGAAAGCCAGGTCGCCTATCCTGAGCACGTGTATTTCGACAGATATTGTCGGATCTTCCTGCTGTTGTTCATAGCGTTTACGCACCCCTTCAAACCTTTACCTTTATTTTCAGTCATACTGAATTTTCCAGCTGCGTTAGATATTGATATTTATTCTTTATTCATATCTTGTTAACGATATAAAGAATAAAAGCGTCCTATACTTCAATCAGATTATTGATATTTTTCACTGTCCAGTTCAATAGAACTTCTCCGCCTTCGGGGCCGATGTCAGTGCTGGCGGGCACCGAGCCATAGCCGCCTCCGGCTAATGTCCTTTTGCTGGGCAGGTAGGAGCCAGAGCCTGCGAGCTGAACCAAAAAGGTCTGCGTAGCATTGCTCAGCTCACGCATCCTGATGCCGTAATCGAGATAAAGTTCGAACGGATTGGTGGCGAAGGCAATATTCCCAAGCCGGACAACATGCAGTTCCATCGGGATATACGGCTGTTTTACCTGGAGCTCAAGGCGCTTTTCTACGTTTTCCACCCATTTCATTTTCTTGTACGGTCGCGTGACCGGAACATACCACCTGGCTTCCCCTTTTTTTTCCGGATGTTGTTCGAGTTCTTCGAGCAGTGATTCATACT